>CBCTLT010000079.1:0-6740 GCA_965147785.1 uncultured Oscillospiraceae bacterium | reverse complement strand
GTACCACAGAGTACGACTACAAGATCGATGCAGCTTCCGGTACCATTTTGGAATACGAGCAGGATACTGATTACCGCTAAATGCAGTAGCCCCGCTGGATTATTTGATCCAGCGGGGTCTTATATTGCAATATTACCGGCAAATCTGTCGGTTCAAAAAATCTGCAATTTCTTCAAACGCTTCCATAGCCTCAGGGTAATCCCAAAGGTCCAGAGGATATGTATGAATCATGTCTTTTCCGATATGCAAGCGTACATCCGCACCAGCTTTTGCCGCCCGATCCGCAAATAGCAGAGCATCCCCCATCAGTACCTCTGCACCTCCGGCAGACAGAAATACAGGTGGATAGTCTTCCAAATCTCCCAAGGCAGGGGAAAGCAATGGATCGGCCCGATCGTGGCCAGGCGCATATGTGTTCATCACTTGGTCTGTGCCATCCAGCCCTTCCAATACTGTTCCCTTGGCCGAACAGGTGGCATCCGTCACCGGGGACATAGCCACAACGGTCTTTGGCGCTGCAATTCCCTCTTTTTTTGCCGTCAACGGAATTCCCAATGCCAAGGTAGCGCCTGCGGATTCTCCACAAACTGCAATTTGTTCCGGTCGCCACCCCTGCTCCAGTAGTTCCCGATATCCCGCAAATGCATCCTCTGGCGCTGCGGGAAAGGTGTATTCCGGTGCAAGCCGATAATCGGTAGAAAAACAGACAACACCCAAGCGATGGCTCAGTTCCATCAAAAACGGCAACGGAATCCCCGAGGAACCCAGGGTAAATCCTCCTCCATGGATATAGTAAACAAGCCCTTTGGCCGCATCCCTAGGGCGAACCCACTTGCCCGAAAGAGGCCCCAACATCCCGGGCTCCCAGGTCACATCCTCATAGTGCCTTACCTCAGAGACCGCCAGTGCTTCCATCTCCTCTCTCAGTTCCGGCAAGCTCTTTCCTGCAAAATTCGTCCGTTCCCACACGCTGCCCCGTCGGGCACAAAATTCTTTGCTCGGCATCTCTAATCCCCTTTCAGTAAATTTCGTCTGGGTTTATTGTACATCCACAAAGGTTTTGTGTAAACAACATTCTATTCGCATTTTCTTGCCTATGACGGTTTTTCCTCCGCATAGGCCCTTTACACCAGCCACATGCCACGCTATAATAGCTCTGCATTCCAGCTGTGAAGCAACTCACAAAGAAAAGGGAGGGACCTTGATGTCCGGCGCAGCACGACAGATTCAAATGTCCGAAGCATTTTTGACTGCAATCTTTTTATCAGCCTCCGGCGGTTTGCAGGACGCCTACACCTACATTACCCGCGGGGAAGTCTTTGCAAATGCCCAGACCGGCAATATTGTCCTGCTGAGCCAAAACGTTTTTTCCGGAAACTGGCCCCGGGCTCTGCACTATATGATTCCTCTGCTGGCCTTTGGTATGGGCGTGGTGGCCGCGGAACAGATCCGCTGGCGATTTCAATCCGCAGACGCCATGCACTGGCGGCAGCTGGTTCTCTTGTTTGAAATGGCCCTGCTGTTCGGCGTGGGATTTCTGCCCTCTTCCATGGACCTGTTGGCCAACGCCATGGTCTCCTTCTCTTGCGCCATGCAGGTCCAGGCATTTCGCAAGGTCAATGGCTATGCCTTTGCCAGTACCATGTGTATCGGCAATCTGCGCAGCGGTGTGGAATCCCTGCTGGCGGAACGACATACCGGTGACCGGCGTCTGCTGGGAAAAGCGGCCAGATATTTTGGAATCATTTTCCCCTTTTGGGGCGGAAAACCATTTGGATTTCCTGTATCCTGCTGTTCGTCAGTTTTTGTCTGATGTTTGTAAAAACCACTCCTTCACCCAAGAACCCCTAATATCTTTTCTCAGTACAAAACGGACAGGACTCCGGCCATCGCCGGTTTCCTGTCCGTACTTTCTATTTTGCAAGGCTTCACCCTTCATCGGGTTTCAAAGCAGTGGCTTCCAGCCCCAACAAAATGCTGATCCCCATCGGCTCCGGTGACCTTGATCTCTCCGTCGAAGTTTGGAATCCACAGCGCATTTTCCGGACAGACCGTATGCTCGTCAAAATCCGGATCATACTCCAGGATCTCCTTTAGCAGGAAGACACCCACCACGCCGGAATCCGTCACAAATGTGCCAAGGGACGCCCCGCTTTGGCTGTCATAGGCTGCCAGGTCCTCTTCACCTTCGATCACCTCAGCAATCAGATAGGTTTGGATGCCCAGGGCCTCCATGTTGTCTCCATATGCACTGGCCCGCCAGTCCTCGGCATCCTTTGCCACATAGGCAGGGTCGGTGATGATGATGTCGCCCTGAAATCTCACGCGCGTACCTCCTTCTCCAGCATCTTCCGGCCGGGACATTTCTCCCGGTCCAGCCGCCACTGGCACACCTTGCAGTCCAGGCATTTTCCCGGTTTCTCACCACGCCGGGCCCGATTGGGCCACTCTGGATCCACCAGCGCGCTGCGACCCACGTCCACCATATCTACCTTGGTTTCTCGCAGCACCCGCTGGGCGTCCTCCGGCAGCCGGATACCGCCCACCGCAAATACCGGCACATCCACTGCCTTTCGAATGGCTCCGGCTGCCCGAACGATATCCATTAGGTCAGGATCTCCCGGTGCAGTCAGATCCATTTCCCCGGAAAATCCATAGGAAATATCCAAAAATCCAATGCCATAGTCCGCCAGCGCTTTGGCGTGGGCAATGCCGTCAGCCAGCGTGGGTTCAAACCCTCCCAGCCGTATTCCGATCACGAAGTCCGGCGCGGTACATGCCCGAATGCCCTCCATAATCTCCTGAATCAGCTTTAGCGGTTCTTTCCCGTACACATCCGTCCGGCGATTCACCCGGGCGTTCAAAAACTGACAGAGCAGATAGCTGTGGCAGCCGTGGATCTCTACCCCGTCGTAACCCGCCAGAAACGCCCGCCGTCCAGCCTGAATGAAATCCTCCCGGACCGTCTGAATCTCCGCTTCCGTCATGGCCCGTCCTGTATGGACGCCTCTTCTTCCAGAAAAGCGGTACGCACTGGGACAGAGATAGTCCGGCCCAATGCCCGCCACACCGGCGTGGTGCAGTTGCACAAAGATGGGGCACCCATAGGCATGGACCCTCTGGACAATCTGTTTCAGGCCGGGAATGTGGTCATCGGACCAGATTCCCAGTTGGTCTGCGGATAGCCGTCCGTCTTTTGTGATGCAGGTGGCCTCCTGAATAATCAGGCCCGCACCGCCCTGGGCCAAACGGGCATAATGGGAGACATTGTCCTCGGTGACCATGCCACTGTCGTCGGAATATCCGTAGATTACCATAGGCGGAATGCAAATCCGGTTCCGGGTCGTCACCGTTCCGATGTTCACCGGGTCAAACAGCCCCTTTACCGATGCCATGTGGTTCCCTCCTTGGTATCCACCAGAACAATACCCATTTCCTTCAGCTGATCTCGAATCCGGTCTGCCTCCGCAAAGTTCTTTGCCTTTTTGGCCGCAGTTCTGGCTGCCACCAAAGCGTCGATCTCTTCATCCCCCTCCTGGGGTAACGCCGTCTCCTGCTGCTTCTCTGCGGCTGCTTCCATCAGCCCCAGGGACAGGACCTGATCAAATTCCGCCAGCAGCTTTCGTTTGGCAGTACCGGAGAGCTTTGCCTTCAGCACGTCGTACAGCGCCGTAACGGCCAAAGATGTGTTGAGGTCATTGTCCAGTGCAGCCCGGAAGGATTGCCGCAGGGTTTCCGCAGTCTCTCCATCCTCAGAGGTTTCTCCGTCCTCCGGCAGCGCCGCGATCCGTGCCACCAGCTTTTCATAGGCCGTCTGGGCATTTCCGAGATTTTCCCAGCTAAACACCAGTCCCCGGCGATAGTGGGATTGCAGGCAGAACAGACGATAGGCCAGCGGATCATAGCCCTTTTCTTTGAGCAGTGAAACCGTCAGAAATTCTCCCTTGGATTTGCTCATCTTTCCCGAATCCGTGTTCAGATGGTAGATGTGGAACCAGTATTTGCACCAGGGATGGCCCAGAAAACTCTCCGACTGGGCAATCTCATTGGTATGATGGGGAAATGCATTGTCAATGCCGCCGCAATGAATGTCCAGATATTCCCCCAGATGCTTGAGGCTGATGGCGGAGCACTCAATGTGCCAGCCAGGGTATCCCAGTCCCCAGGGGCTTTCCCACTTGAGCTCCTGATCCTCAAACTTAGACTTGGTAAACCACAGAACAAAATCCGCCTTGTTCCTCTTGTTCTCGTCCGCTTCTACGCCTTCCCGGACGCCCACAGCAAGGTTTTCCTCTTCATGTTCCCCAAAGACATAGTACTGTTTCAGCTTGGAGGTATCAAAATAGACGTTTCCTCCAGCCTCATAGGCGTAGCCCTTCTCCAGAAGGCCCTGGACCATAGCAATGAACTCGGGAATGCAGTTGGTGGCGGGCTCCACCACATCCGGCGTCTTGATATTCAGGGCCTTGCAGTCCTGAAAAAAGGCGTCCGTATAGAACTTGGCAATCTCCATCACCGTCTTATGCTCTCGCTTAGCTCCCTTGAGCATTTTATCCTCCCCGGTGTCAGCATCCGAGGAAAGATGGCCCACATCGGTGATGTTCATGACCCGGGTCACATCATAGCCCACATACCGGAGATACTTCTCCAGCACATCTTCCATAATGTAGCTCCGCAGGTTCCCGATATGGGCAAAGTGATACACGGTGGGTCCGCAGGTATACATCCGCACCTTGCCCGGCTCGTGGGGCGTAAACAGTTCCTTGGTTCTGGAAAGAGAATTATACAAATACATGTTTCACAACTCCTTTTTCATAGCGACGAGACGTCTGCATCCGCTTGGCCTTCGGCTTTCTTTGCATATTGGGCATCCTGGTGCTGTTCCAGGGCCTCGATCCGGGAGAGCAGGCTATCCAGCGTCTTTTGTACCGGGTCCGTCACATGGATCTGGTCCACTTCCTTGGCGTAGTCCACCTTCTGTCCCGCGATCCGAACAATTCTCGCCGGTACACCCACAGCCGTGGCATCCGCCGGCACCTCAGAGAGCACCACAGAATTGGATGCGATACGGCTATTATCCCCCACCTTGAAGGGTCCCAATACCTTGGCACCGCATCCGATGAGCACATTGTTGCCAATGGTGGGGTGACGCTTGCCCTGATCCTTGCCGGTACCGCCCAGGGTCACCCCATGATAGAGCAGCACATCGTCTCCAACCTCGGCAGTCTCACCAATGACGATCCCCATGCCGTGGTCGATAACAAAACGCCGACCGATGGTAGCTCCTGGGTGGATTTCGATACCGGTAAAATGGCGACTGAGTTGGCTCACCAGCCGGGCCAAAAACCGCAGCTTGTGGGTATATAGCCAATGGGCAATGCGATGGTTGATGATGGCGTGCACGCCCGGATACAGGAGAAAAATCTCCAGTTTCGACCGGGCTGCCGGATCTCTGGCCTGGTAGGCGCCAAGAGTCTCATTCAAACGCTGCAATAACATAGTGACCTCCATTCCCGTCCATTCCAAACCCGCTTTATCGCGGAACAATACCTTCTTTCCTGCCGGGGCAAGCTGTCTTTGATGTTCTCTGCTCCAGCAGCCGCTTCATTGGCTGCAAAAAACCGCCTCTTGATTTTCATCAAGAGGCGGTATGAACCGCGGTTCCACTCTGATTTATCGCTTTGGCACTGACGCGGCCTCACGGGGTCTCCCCTCGCTCCCGGGCGCACTTTCACAGCACAGTCTCCGCCGCGGCTTTCAGCCGGTGACCGCAGCTCTCTTGGAAGCCTGTTTGCCGTTACTCTTCCCGATCCACGCGATATTCACTTACCATCATCATATTAACACGACTTCAAAAGTGTGTCAATATTATTTCTTCATGTCCAGAACGTCCCAGTTTTTCACGAAATATTCCACGCCGGACACCACTGTGGTCACCACGATGACAACGGTCACCACCCAGTCCAGAACAGCCCACTGGGTAAAAAAGATCATCACACACAGGCCCACCATGGTGGAAGCCGTCTTGATCTTTCCCATCCAGGCTGCCGCGATCACCCGGCCGTTTTCCACTGCCACCACTGGATAAAGATCACCATACAGGAGATCACCAGCAGCTTGTCCGCCAGAGGGTCCAAAAACTTTCCAAAATTACTGACCTGATGATAGTGCCGGGCAATATAGCCGTCCACAAAGTCCGTGCAGGAGGCCACGATAAACACCACCAGGGCTGCAATGTTGTACCCCAGCAGCAGGAGCACCATAAACACCGGAATCATCAGCACCCGAACCAGGGTGATTTTACTGGCTGTAGTCATACCGATTCCTCCAATGCAGTTCCAATCAAATTGCCATCCATAGTCTCCTCAATGGTCACCTGCAGGAAGGTGCCGGGACGATACCGCTTCTCCGCCGAGAAGAACACCATGCCGTCAATTTCCGGGGAGTCGGCATAGGTTCTGCCGAACTGGCACTCTGCCAGCCGGTCGTAGCCCTCCACCAGCACCTCTACAGTCTTGCCCACCAGGGATTCGTTGTAATCGTCCATAATACGGCTTTGCAGTTCGGAAATAATCTCCGCCCGCTTTTCCGCCACATCCCGGTCGGGATAGTCCATCTTGGCCGCCGGCGTTCCCTCCTCAGGAGAAAACGCAAAGCAGCCCACACGCTCCATTCGGTGCTTTTTCAGGAACTGGCACAGCTCTTCAAACTCCGCCTCTCCCTCACCGGGCCAACCGGAA
>CBCTLT010000078.1:0-6758 GCA_965147785.1 uncultured Oscillospiraceae bacterium | reverse complement strand
GCTCACCGCAAAAGGGGAGACCAACGACAAGGTGAACGGGCTGAAAATGGGTGCCGACGACTATGTGACCAAGCCTTTTGAGGCCAAGGAGGTTTTGGCTCGGGTGGAGGCGGTGCTGCGCCGTACTTCTGGGGCAGCACCTTCTGGACGGCGTCTGACCTTTGACAAACTGATTATCGATATGGATGCCTTTGAATTGATCGTGGACGGGAAAAAGGTGGACACGCCTCCCAAGGAGATGGAGCTGCTGTTCCATCTGGCTTCCAGTCCCAATCGGGTCTATACCAGAAATCAACTGCTGGATGAGGTCTGGGGCTTTGATTACTTTGGCGACAGCCGTACCGTGGACGTACATATCAAGCGGCTGCGGGAGAAGCTGGAGGGCGTCAGCGACCAGTGGGATCTGAAGACCGTTTGGGGTGTAGGGTATAAATTCGAGGTGGCCGGTTCATGAGAAGTTCGTTTTCCCGACAGTTTGCTCTGACCGCGGGAATGATCCTTTTGAGCTTCGTCCTGTTGGGATGCAGCTTTACCAGCCTGTTTTACAACTATATGCTCCGGGAAGAAAAAAGCGCCCTGTCCACCAACGCTGCCGCAGTGGCAGAGTTTGCCAGTACCCAGTCCTCCCTGAGCGGAGCCATGGACTGGAACCTCCAACTGGCGGTGAGCTATGGCGCCAATGTTTCCGATACGGATGTAGTGCTCAGCGATCCTTCCGGGAAGCTGGTGCTGTGTACCTGCGGAGAATTTTACTGTGACCATGTGGGGAAATACTTGGATGTAGATTTTATGCAGCGGCTGACGCAGGACAACTATGTCTATGCCACCGGCGTGCTGGACGGCATCTACGAGGATGAGCGGTATCTCTATGCGCTGCCCATCCACGCAGCCAGTAATGGAGATCTGCTGGGGTATGTGGTGGTGTCTACCGCCACCAAGGATATGAGCGAGATGATGAGCCGCATTGTGGGGCTGTTCCTGCTGACGGCGGTGATCGTGCTGCTGGTGGCGGTGATTGCCACGGTGCTCATCACCCGACGGCAGATGGAGACCCTGCAGGAAATGAGCAATGCGGCCAAGCAGTTTGCCCATGGAGATTTCTCGGCCCGGATCCATCCAGACGGGGCAGGGGAAGAGGTGGCGGAGCTGGCCACGGCCTTCAACAACATGGCCTGCAGCCTGGAAAAATCCGAGTCCCTGCGGCAGGAGTTTATCTCCAACGTGAGCCATGAGCTGAAAACCCCCATGACCACCATTGCCGGCTTTATGGACGGTATGCTGGACGGCACGATCCCCAAGGAAAAGTACGCCTACTATATGCAGACCGTCTCCGACGAGGTCAAGCGCCTGAACCGGATGGTTCGGAGTATGCTGGATATTTCCCGGCTGAAATCCACCGGTGCGGAGATCCAAAAGGCACGGTTTGATGTGACGGAGACCCTGGGGCGGACGCTGCTGACCTTTGAGCAGAAGATCGAGGAAAAGCAGCTGGATGTCCAGGTGAATATGCCGGACCGGGAGGTCTGGGTCATGGCCAATCAGGACGCCATCACTCAGGTGATCTACAACCTGATCGACAATGGCGTGAAGTTTGCCGCGCCGGGCACGCCCTTCCTGCTGACGGTGGCCACCTCTGGCGGTAAGGCCCTGGTCAGCGTGGCGGATACCGGCCCTACCATTCCGCCGGAAGAGCTTCCCATGGTGTTTGACCGGTTCCATAAGTCCGACAAAAGCCGTTCCCTGGATAAAGACGGTGTGGGCTTGGGGCTGTATATTGTCAAGACCATTCTGGGCAGCCACGGGGAGGACATCACTGTCACCAGCCGCAACGGCGTCACCACGTTTACCTTTACCCTGGAGTTGACCAAATAATAGAGAAATTGACCCCGGCAGAAGCACATTGCAGGCTTCAGCCGGGGTCTTGCTGTATTCCGATTAAAATGCGAAATTGCCGTCCACGAATACAGGGATCTCCTTGCCCTCGTGGGTGATGCCAGTGATCTGGAGATCGGCGGTGCCCACCATAAAGTCCACATGGTTGATGGATTGATTGAGTCCCAGCTTTTTCTGCTCCTCAGGGGAAAGCTGCTCTCCGCCTTTGACACAGTTGGGATAGGCGGAGCCGAAGGCCAGGTGACAGGAGGCGTTTTCATCAAAAAGCGTGTTGTAAAACAGAATGCCGGAGTTGCGAATGGGGGAATCGTAGGACACCAGGGCCACTTCGCCCAGATAGCTGGAGCCCTCGTCCACAGAGATGGAGGCCCGCAGATATGCTTCGCCTTCTTCGGCGTGGACATCTACGATCTTGCCGTCCTGGAAATCCAGATAGAAGTTTTTCACCAGATTGCCGTCCAGGGCCAGAGGCATGGCACTGTAAATCCGGCCGTTGACGCCGTCATAACGGGGGGCGGTGAAGATCTCCTCCGTGGGGATGTTGGCCACAAATTCCACGCCTTTTTGGCTCAGCTCACTGCCGCCAGTCCAGATATGGTTTTCCGGCAGGGTGATGGTGAGATCCGTGCCCAGACTGTTTTGAAAGTCTTGCTCCGGGCGGCGGTACGGGCACAGTGCTCCCGCCAACGGTCTACAGCGGAACCGTCGCCGGAGATGCGGCAGGTGGTGAAGATAGCCTCCCACAGGGCGTCGATGGCCTCCTGACCTTGCTTGTCCGGGAATGCCTTTTCTGCCCAGGCCAGGGTGGGGTGGGCGCCAATGGACCACTGAAAGGCATTGGCAGTCATGGCGTCATAATAGGGGCGGGTTCCTTCTCCGCTGATACGCTGCCAGGTCTGGATCCGTTCTGTTTCGACCCCCTTGAGCAGCTCCGGATCGCTGCCGATGATGGAGAGAACCGGGCAGTTGTGCGCCACCAAATAGTTGAATTTTTCCTGCAGATAGGAGGGAAACTCGGAGAAAACGGCCTTGTCGGCTTTCAGGTATCGCTGACGGGTGACAAAATCATCGGTCCAGTCCACGATCACGTCCCGGGCACCGGCATCCAGAGCCGCTTCAGCACACAGCCGCACCAGGGGCGCGCACTCCACGGGGCCGGCGATTCTGGGGGTCTGGCCGGGCTGGACGTTCATGCCCACCTCCACCAGCAGATGGGCGTATTCCTTTAGTTTAGCTTCAAATTGCGGAATCATGGCAATCCTCCTTTTTGTTCCCTATCATTATATCCCCTGGTTTATAGAAATACAAACATTTCTTAAAACTTCTTCCGTTGCGGGGAAGAAAAATCATTGTTACAATATGGAACGAAAAGCGTTGCAGGAAAGGCGGTGTGAAACGAAATGTATACCATTTTGGTGGTGGATGACGATGTGTATATTGGAGATTTGCTGGAAACGGTACTTACCGGAGCGGGCTATGGTGTACTTCGGGCCTATTCCGGTACGGAGGCACTGATGGTGCTGCGGGAGCATCGGCCGGATCTGGTGCTGCTGGATCTGATGCTGCCGGGCCTTTCCGGAGAAGAGGTGCTTGCACGGATTCGGGAGATCCCTGTGATTGCGCTGAGTGCCAAAGTCGGCGTCCAGGACAAGGTGGACGTACTGCTGGGAGGGGCGGCGGACTATATGACAAAGCCCTTTGATATACCGGAACTGTTGGCCAGGATCGCGGTGCGGCTTCGGGAAAAGGGGGGGACGGGGCAACGGCTCCAATGGGGAACGCTGTCCCTGGACCAGGAAACCCGACAGGTCTGTGTTCTGGATCAGCCGGTTCATTTGACCAGAACGGAATACGGGATCCTAAAGCTGCTGCTGCAAAACCCCCAGCAGGTCATCACCAAATCCGTCATGCTGGAACGCTTGGCGGCGGAAACGCCGGACTGCATGGAGAGTTCCCTGAAGGTGCATATCTCCAATCTGCGGAAAAAGCTTCGGGAGAAGGGCGGCAGGGATTACATCGAGGCAGTGTGGGGAGTCGGCTTTCGCCTTCGGGAGGAATCTTAACCGATTCTTAACCGGTTTCTTTACCGCTTCCTTAACCTCCGAAGGATAGAATGCGGGTATGAAACAACAAGGAGGCATTCTATATGGAATATGTATTGGAAACCCGGAACCTGTGCAAGACATACGGCCGATTTCGAGCCCTAGAAAACCTGAATATGCATGTGCCGAAAGGGGCTATCTATGGTTGTGTGGGAAAAAACGGCGCGGGAAAAACCACGTTGATCCGCCTGATCTGCGGCCTGCAATTCCCTACCGGCGGCGATTATAGCCTGTATGGACAGGCGTATCAAAGTCCGGAGATCCAGCGAATGCGGCGCCGCATGGGGGCTGTGGTGGAGACGCCCTCCATCTACCAGGACATGACGGCGCTGGAGAATCTCCGGCAGCAAAATCAGATTTTGGGACGACCCACGGAGGAAGGCATACAGGAGCTGTTGGAGCTGGTGGGCTTGGGGAACACCGGGCGAAAGAAGGCGAGGAATTTTTCCCTTGGTATGCGGCAGCGGCTGGGGATTGCCGTGGCCTTAGTGGGAAATCCGGATTTCCTGGTGCTGGACGAGCCGGTGAATGGATTGGATCCCCAGGGAATCGTGGAGATCCGGGAGTTGATTCTAAAACTCAATCGGGAAAAAAAGATCACCGTGCTGATTTCCAGCCACATTCTCGACGAGCTTTCCCGGCTGGCCACCCATTACGGTTTCATTGACCAGGGCAGGATGATGCGGGAGATCAGCGCAGAGGAACTGGAAGCCGCATGCCGCAAAAGCCTTCATCTGGAGGTCAGCGATGTGATGATCCTGGGACGAATCCTGGATGGTATGGCGCTGGAATACAGAATTTTGTCGGACCATCAGGCAGAGATTTACGGCGAGGTCGGGATTACTGAACTGACCCTTGCCCTCCATGAAGCAGGATGTCAGATTCAGGCCATACAGGACAAGGAGGAGAGCTTGGAGAGCTATTATATCAATCTGGTGGGAGGTGACGGTCATGCGTGAACTCCTGCGGGCCAATTTTCGCCGGCTGCGGTGGAGCAAGATCTTCTGGATCGCGTTTGTTGGGATGCTGCTGTGGACGGTTTTCCTGTGTGTCCTCCAGTATGTGGATCAACTAAAATATGGGGACGAGTCTTACATCGTCACGCTGGATGAGATGCTGTTCCGGGCAGAGATCGTTTTGGGCATTGTGATCGCTGTGTTTGTCAGTCTGTTTGTCGGTGTGGAATACGGGGACGGAACCATTCGGAACAAGATCCTGGTGGGACGGAAACGCAGGGACATCTACATGGCCAATGTGGTGGCCTGCGGCTGTGCCGGGCTGGCGGTCTATGGCGTTTCGGTGGGCGCTGCTGGGATTCTGAGCATGTTCCTATTTGCAGAATCCCGGCTATCCCTGCCGGAACTGCTGGGCTGTTGCGGCATCGGGGCCATGATGACGCTGGCATTTACGGCGGTTTTTTGCCTGATTGCCATGCTCTGCGCCAACAAAACCCATACGGCGGTGGGATGCCTGCTGCTCTCTTTTCTGCTGATGTTTGGGGCCATCTATGTCTATCAAAGACTGTCGGAGCCGGAATATGTGCAGCAGGTATCCGCCAGTGAGACCTACTCGGATGTGACGGTGGTCACCTATGCCACAGATTTGGAGCTGGAGACAGTGCCCAATCCTGGTTATCTTTCGGGCGTAAAACGGGAGGTCTATCAGTTTTTGCTGGATGTGAATCCCGTGGGACAGGCGGTTCAGCTGTCCAGTCTGGAATTGGTGTATCCTGTCCGCATTGTGATTTATGACCTGTGCATCATGGGCTTGACCTGTCTGTTGGGCCTGGCGGTATTTCGGAAAAAGGACATCAAATAAGGAGGACTTCCATGGAATGTTTGCTGCTGGCCCTTATGACAGGAACTGTGGCGGTTGCAGTTATGCTGGCTGTGCGGCTGCGGCTGCTCCACCGGGATATGGACCGGCTGGAAGTGGATATAGTCCGGCTGATGAGAGAGGATACCAACGTGGGGTTGGACACAGCCTCCGGGGACCGGCAGCTTCGGCGATTGATCGGAACGCTGGATCGGCAGCTGGGGCTGCTTCGCCGGGAGCATCTTCGGTATGCTCAGGGAGATCAGGAATTGAAACAAGCGGTGACAGGGATCTCCCATGATCTCCGGACGCCGCTGACCGCCATTTGCGGATATTTAGAGCTGCTGGACCGGGAAGCGCTGCCCCAGCAAACCCGTGATTACCTGAAGATCATCTCCGGCCGTGTAGAGACCATGCGGACGCTGACGGAGGAACTGCTGCGGTATTCCGTGGTGCTCAGTCCCGACGCCTATGGGGAACGGGAATGGGTGGACCTGACCGGGGCCTTGACGGAGAGTCTGGCGGCATTTTACGGAGCCTTTTGCAGCAAAGGAATTACGCCGGAGATCCTGCTCCCGGAGAAGCCGGTACACCGGTGGGGTAACCGACAGGCGGTGGGACGGATCTTCTCCAATGTGATCTCCAATATGCTCCGATATGGAACAGGCGACGTCCGGGTGGTGCTGACAGAGGACGGTACGGCATCGTTTCGGAATCGGGCGGAGGCTCTGGATGCGGTACAGGTGGGCCGTCTTTTTGACCGCTATGTCACCGTGTCCAGCGGTGCAGAAGGGGGAACGGGACTGGGGCTGTCTATCGCCAAACAGCTGGTGGAGCAGATGGGCGGAACAATTTTTGCGGAAATCCAGGGCGCATATTTTTCCGTCACGGTGGGGTTGCCGACGCGGGAAATCGGTGCTGCGGCGCATAACGCGTCTATAACGCCAG
>CBCTLT010000077.1:0-6797 GCA_965147785.1 uncultured Oscillospiraceae bacterium | reverse complement strand
TGGGGTGTGGTATAATGAGGCAATCAAAGAGGATGGGAGGCGCGCGTATGTCAGAATCCATACCCTATGTGTTTCGGACCGCTGTCGGCGGATTCCACAAGGGCGATGTCAGCGCCTATATTGCAAAAACTGCCGCAGAGCATCAGGCACAGCTGGAATCGCTGAAGAGCCAAAACGATGAGCTGGAGCGACAGCTGGGAGCGCTGCGGCTGGAGAATGATTCCCTTCGGCGACAATTGCAGACCGACGCGGTGGAAACAAAGGAGAAAATTACAGAGCCGGAGGTTCCGGCGGAGGAAGTATCTCTGCAAGATAAAGAACTTGCCGCCTATCGCCGGGCGGAAGCGGCGGAGCGTCTGGCCTGCCAGAGGGCCAAAAAGCTCTATCAGGATATGCAGCGTATTTGCGGCGACTCGGCACGACAGCTGGCCCAGACCGATGCCACGGCTCAGCAGGCTTTGGAGCAGATTCGCGATCAGTTTGGACTGATCCGGGATTCCGTGTCTGCGCTATACGAGACGGTTCGGGACGCTTCCCAGGAATTGCGGGAGATGGGACAGATGGTGCCGGATCCTGCGGAAGGATTGGAGGAGAATTGAGATGCCGGAGTTACATCTGCATACCTCGGAGCTCAAACAGGCCATTCCGGAACTCCGAGCTGGGGACCGGCTGCTGCTCAGCGGCACCGTTTATACAGCCCGAGATGCGGCCCACAAGCGGATCTTTGCCCTACTGGATCAGGGAAAAGAATTGCCCTTTCCGCTGGAAGGGGCTGTGATCTATTATGCCGGACCTACCCCGGCCCAGAAGGGCATGGCGGTGGGTTCCTGCGGGCCCACCACCTCCAGCCGGATGGATCCCTATGCACCTCGGCTGCTGGATCTGGGCCTGAGTGCCATGATTGGCAAGGGAGAGCGCAATCAAGGGGTGATTGACGCCATTGTGCGGAATCGCTCCGCTTATTTCTGCGCCGTGGGCGGCGCAGGTGCCCTGATTGCCTGCTGCATTCGGGAGGCCCAGGAGATCGCCTTTGAGGATCTGGGCTGTGAATCCATTAAACGAATGACTATTGAAAAGCTGCCGGTATTCACTGCCATCGACAGTACGGGCCGGAGCATTTTCACGGAAGGCCGAGCTGCCTATCGGGCAAAGGCCTCGACGGAATAAAAAAGAGAAGAAGGAGCAACCTATGAATCCATTTGTTATCAGTACCGACAGCGGTTCAGACCTGTCGGCGGACTATTGCCGGCAGCACGAGATTCCTGTGCTGCCCCTGCCTGTGACGCTGGACGGCGTCACCTGCACCGATATGGACGTTCTCACCTTTTACCAGAAGCTGCGGGACGGTTCCATGCCCACCACCTCTGCTGCCAATCTGGAGGATACCTGCACCCTGTTTCGCTCGGTTCTCTCCCAGGGAAAGGACCTGCTGCATATCGCCTTTTCCTCCGGCCTTTCCAGCTCCTGCAGCACTGCCTTTCTTGCGGCGGAGCAGATGAAAGAGGAATTTCCGGATCGGACGCTGATTGTCATAGATTCCCTGTGCGCCTCCCTGGGCCACGGGCTTCTGGTCCATCAGGCGGTGAAGTGCCGGGCAAAGGGCCAGTCCCTTCAGGAGACTGCCCAGCACATTGAGTCGATCAAAGGCAATATCGTCCATAACTTTACAGTGAATGACCTTCACCATCTGCACCGAGGCGGACGGGTCTCCAAGGCCACCGCTGTGGTGGGGTCCCTCATCAACATCAAGCCTGTGCTCCATGTGGACGACGAGGGACATCTGGTGGCTGTGGGCAAGGCTCGGGGCCGAAAGGCATCCATCCAGGCGCTGGTCAATCGGATGGAGCAGCAGGTCGTGGGTTTTGACAACGAAGAGGTCTTTATTTCCCACGGGGACTGCCTGGAGGATGCGGAGTATTTGGCGGACCTGGTGCGGGAGAAGTTTGGGATTGAAGACGTCCGGATCGGCTATATCGGTCCCACCATCGGTACCCATTCTGGTCCCGGCACGCTGGCGCTGTTTTTCCAGGGATCTCCCCGCTGAGTGAGAGGAGGCCTCACGGATTGCTGCGCCGGCGATTCTAGGAAGGGAGGAAAGGACTTGCGGGTCTATCGTACCTTTTACTATTATTCCAAAAAGTTTAGCTCGTACCATATCTCCACCTATGCCGCCAGCGCCTCCTTCTTCATTATCACCGCCGTATTTCCGCTGCTGATGTTGGCGCTGAGTATTGTCAGCTTTACACCACTGAGTACCCAGGATTTTATTGAAATGATCGCGATGATGCTGCCGAATTCCTTTACGCCGCTGCTGAATCAGATTGCGGAGGATTTGCTTACCTCCAGCGCCACAGCGCTGTCGGTGTCCCTGCTGGTGACCCTGTGGACCGCGGCCAAAAGTATGCTGGGGCTGCTGGACGGTCTCAATGCCATTGCCGATGTCAACGACACCAGAAACTTTATTTTCAAGCGGGTGATCTGCATTGGCTATATGCTGGTGCTGATCTTCGGGCTGCTGCTGAACCTGGCGCTGCGGGTCTTTGGCCAGCATATCCTGGTCCAGCTGCAGCACAGTGCACCTAGGGTATCCAGGGTGTTTTCTGTGGTGATGCAGCAGCGGGGACTGACGCTGTTTCTGATCTTTGCTGTGGTGTTCATGCTGATCTATACGTTCTTCCCAAACAAAAAGATGAAGTTTTATATGCAGATCCCTGGGGCTGCCTTTACCAGCCTGGCGTGGATGATGTTTTCTTCCATATTCTCCATCTATGTCAATCGGGTAGGCCAGTTTACCGCCCTCTATGGCGGCTTGACTATGATGATCCTGGCCATGCTCTGGCTGTACTTCTGCATGTATATCGTTTTTATTGGTGCGGTAATCAACAGAAGCTACCCAGAGATTTTCTGGAAGGTTTTTGTGGCCATCAAGCGAAGAGGACCTTTCAAAAAACGTGAAGCTAAGGAGAAGCTGGAACGCTGAACGTGTGTGAAATCATAAAAAGACAATCCCCTGATGAGCAAAACGGCGGGGGATTGCCTTTTTTCATGTCTTGTGGTAAAATGCAGAAAACAAAATGATTTGGAAGTGAGTTTTATGGAGTTTGATTTTACCACCGTCAATACCGGCGGCGGCGTACATCCCTTTGTGGCGGAACGAGGGATCACGGATCCCAGCATTATCAGCTTTTCCGTGGCGGAAATGCGGCTCAATCTAGCGCCGGGCATCACCAAGGGGATGCATGAGATCGTGGACAAGGGGTGCTTTGGCTATGCGCCCCCGGAGAAGCAGCGATATAATGCCGCGCTAGAGCACTGGATGAAGACCCGGCACCATTGGAAGATCGATGGGGCCAAGGCCATTCAGGTCGGCGGCGTGGTCACTGCCATGGGCATTGCCCTGCGGGTGTTGACGGAGCCGGGGGATGAAGTTTTGATTCAGACGCCCCTCTATCCACCCTTTGCACGAACCATTATCAGCAATGGCCGGAAGGTGGTGGAGAATCCCCTGAAGCTGGTGGATGGCCGGTATACCATGGACTTTGACGACCTTCGGGAAAAGGCAAAAACCGCTAAAATGCTGATGCTCTGCTCGCCTCACAATCCTGTGGGCCGGGTATGGACCCGGGAAGAGCTGGAGACACTGGGGAAAATCTGCCTGGAAAATGACCTGTATGTGGTTTCCGACGAGATCCATTTTGATCTGGATTTCACCGGCAAGCATATGGTTTTGACCCAGGCAGTACCGGAGCTGCGGAATCGGAGCGTCATCTGCACGGCCCCCAGCAAGACCTTCAATCTGGCGGGCAATGCCCTGAGCAATATCTTCATCGAGGATGATGAGATCCGGGAAAAATTTATGGCGGATCAAAGCGTCCACTGCGGCCACTATCTGGGGACCTTTGCCTATGCCTCCACTACGGCGGCCTATGAGACTGGCGGACCCTGGCTGGACGCCTTGCTGCTCCATCTGCAAAAGAACCGCCAGGTGCTGGAGACCAGGCTAAAGAAGATGCTGCCAGATGCTGGCTTGACACCTTTGGAAGGAACCTATCTCCAGTGGGTGGATCTGAGCTGCCTGGGGCTGGAACAGCCAGCACTGATGGAAAAGCTGGAGTCAGCCAAAATCTTTGTCAACAACGGCGAGGAGTTTGGCGCAGCGGGAAAGGGACATATTCGGTTTAATCTGGCCTGCCCCACGGCATGTATTGAAGAAGCCATGGACCGGCTGGAAGCTGTACTATAAAAAGAACAATCCCCGGCACGGAAAGAAGACCGTGCCGGGGATTTGTATGTCAGTTGTTCCGGATCTCAATGGGCTTAGCGTCTCGATTTTTGTCATAGATCATCCGCAGGCCATCCAAGGTCAGAAGGGAGTCCACAATGGTGATCTGATCGGTCTGCTCGGCAATCATGCGGGCCAGACCGCCGGTGGCAATGACCTTGATGCCCTCACAGCGCATCTCCTCCATGACCTGACGGACCAAATATTCAATGTTGCCAACATAGCCGCCCACGACGCCGGCCTGAATCTGCTCCACGGTATTGCGGCCCAGCACCGTGGGGGGCATCTGCAGCTCTACCCGGGGCAGCATGGCGGTCCTGGAGACTAGGGCATCCAGACTGACCTGGAGGCCGGGGCCGATGGTGCCGCCCAGATAAATGCCGTCAGGGCCCACGGCGTCGATGGTGGTGGCGGTGCCGAAATCAAGGATCAGAAACGGTGCGCCGTATTTTGCAATGGCGGCAATACAATTCACCGCACGATCCGTGCCCAGCTTGCCTGTTTCGTAGCACCGAGGATCGAAGGACAGCCCTGTGTCCACATCGGTGCCCACCACCAGAGGGGCCACGCCAAAATATTTGATGATGGCACTGGTGAGGGAGTACATCACCTGGGGTACCACAGACCCAATGATACAGGCTTTTACGTCCTCGGCTCGATAGCCAAAGCGTTCAAAATAGGCCACGGCCATAATGCCGATCTCGTCAGAGGTGGCAGTGGAGTTGGTGGAGAGCCGGAAGGAGCCAAGCATTTCCTGCTCTTTATAAATGCCGAATACCATATTGGTATTGCCTACGTCGATAGTCAGAAGCATTGCAGATTCTCCCTTGTTTTAAATGGATTTGACACAGCACTGGATTTCGCCGTCGGACAGTTGGATGACGCCGTAGCTGCCCATGGGACCGCAGGCCCCGGGATTCATGATCCATATCCCCTGGTCCTGAAAGCATTCGGCCCGATGGGTGTGACCGAACAACAAAATGTCGGCGTTTGCCGCCAGCGCGGCATGGATCACGCGATAATACATGGATTTGACCCCATGGAGATGTCCGTGGGTCATATAGAATTTTACGCCAGCAAATACTGGGGTCAAAATAGTCGGTTCCGTGGAGCCATAGTCACAGTTCCCGGCTACCTGGAGCATCGGGATTTGAAGGGCGTGCAGTTTTGCTCCGTCCCGGACATAGTCCCCCAGATGGAGCACCTGATCGGGACGTTCCTCCAGGATAGCTTGGGTCATAGGCTCCACGGCGCCGTGGGAATCGGAGAAAACAAGAATTTTCATAAGAGGGTACACCTTCCGAAGGCTGCCGCATACACTGATAAAAGGAAGGGGGAATCAGAGTATGAATCAGTCTGAGCAGCAGAAGAATATTCAGAAGCTGCTGTCAACCAGTGAAGGACGGCAGCTCATCAAGCTTTTGTCCGGCAATGGGGGCGCTGCACTCAAAAGCGCGGGAAACGCGCTGCGGCAGGGCAATACCCAGGAGGCCCAGGCCATCATGGCACCGCTGATGAAAGATCCGGAAGTGCAGAAGCTGCTAAAATCCCTGGAAAAGACCATGGGCAATGGAAGATCTTAGCGCTGCCATCAGCAGCTTCCTGTCGCAGCCCGGGGCCATGGAGCAGGTGGAGGCCATGGCAAAGCAGCTCGGTTTGGGCCCTGGGGCGTCGGAGACGGAAGCGGATGCACAGCCAGGATCCCTGGGTGGGCTGATGGATGAAATCTCCCCGGAAAAGCTACAGGGGATCCTGAGCGCTGTACAGAGCGGGGGAAGTTCCTGCCAAAGTACGTCGTTCCTGGAGGCGCTGCAGCCGCTGCTGAAGGAAGAAAAACAGGAAAAATTGAATCGGGCCATCCGGGCCATTCGCCTGATGCACACGGCAAGAGCTGTATCCAAGACCATAGAACTGTGAGGCGATGGAATGTTCAACCCCTATGTAGGAGAGCCGGCACAGTGCATCCACCCGGTAAAGGGGGAAAAACGCAGCGGTCTCGACGGCATTCTGGAGCGTCTGGGACGGCTGGACAGCGACGACCTGCTGATCTTGCTGCTGGTCTACCTTTTGGCAAAGGAGGGAGACCAGGATGGCATATGGCCGCTGGTGGCTGCAATGCTGTATCTTATGCTGTAATCGAAAAGAAAAGGCGGGGGCAGCATTTTGGTCGTCGTGGGAATGGGAGGAAGGATCAATCCGCTGAGAGAGGATCCGCAGGGAGATGATGCCGATGGCAATCACCGCCGCCAGAACCATCAAAGCTTTCCCGGGGCCGCTGGTGCTGACCATCACGGCACAGACCCCCAGCAGAGAGGCTGCCACATAGAGGATGGCCACACTTTGCCGCTGATTGAAGCCCACATCAATAAGTCTGTGATGGATATGGCTACGATCAGGGTGCATGGGACTCACATGGTTCCAGATACGCCGCAGACAAGCAAAGGTAATGTCAAACAGAGGAATGCCCAGCACCAGAATGGGGACGGCAAAGGAGATCACCGTATAGAGTTTAAAC
>CBCTLT010000076.1:0-6821 GCA_965147785.1 uncultured Oscillospiraceae bacterium | reverse complement strand
GCAGGATCATGGCGGAGATCTCCTGGGGCGTATATTTTTTGCCGTCGATTTTTACCGTATAGTCGGTACCCATTTCCCGCTTAATGGAGGACACGGTCCGGTCAGGATTGGTGACGGCCTGCCGTTTGGCGGCCTGTCCCACAAACCGTTCCCCGGTTTTGGAAAACCCCACCACGGAGGGCGTCGTCCGATCACCTTCCGCGTTGGGGATTACCACCGGGTCGCCGCCTTCCATGACAGCCACACAGGAATTTGTTGTACCAAGATCGATACCGATCATTTTTGCCATTGTTGAAAACCTCCAAAGTATATGAGATCGATTTGAAACAGTCAGTTGGCCACGATTACAAGGGCGTGCCGTAGAATGGTATCTCCCTGCCGAAATCCGGCTAGGGCCACACTGGTGATGATGTTTTCTCCCACATTCGGGTCGGTAATATGCTCCAACGCTTCGTGGAGCGTAGGATCAAAAGTCTCTCCCAACGCAGGAATTTCCGTAATTCCCAGGGAGGACAAAACCTCCACCAAAGCCTTGCTTGTCATACGAATGCCGGCAACAAAGGCTTCGTCCTGACATGGTAGGGCAAGGGCACGCTGCAAATTGTCATAAACCGGGAGAAATTGCAGGGCCGCGTCTGCCCGGCCGGATTGATAGGCAGACTCCCGGGCATCGGATGTTCTGCGACGGTAATTCTGATATTCCTGATTCAGGGCTTGAAGCTGTAGCTCTGCGTCCTCCAGGGCTTGCCGGGATACCAACGGAAAGTACATAAAGCAACCTCCTAACAGCACAGCCAGTAATACCGGCCGCCCAAACAGGAATTGCACAGACACCACGCCATACACATGGGATAGCAGAGATTGCTGCCAAAACCGGTGGAAAACCCATGGCTGGCGCCTGTATTGGTGTACACTCTGCCGCCGGACTGAACGATCTGGTAGAACCGCTGATAATCCGGGTTGTCCGGGTCCAGCTGAACGGCGCGGCGGATATGCTCCATGGCAGCGACCCGATTGCCTTGACCGTAGTTGGCTCGGGCGCTGCAGTAGTACCACTTGGCGTCCCGATCCGCTTCCAGCACGGAGGAGAGCACATTGAGGGCTTCGGCATAGGCTCCGGCATTGATGTAGTGAAGGGCGGCCTGGATTTCGCTGGAATCCCGGGCCTCGTATTGGGTGTTGTATTGCCGACGTTCCTGATAGCCAAAGCCGAAGGGATCGAACCCAAAACCAAAGGGATCACTCCATCCGGAGGAGGAGCCGTTGCTGCCGCCAGTGCTGCTGTATCCGCCGCCATAGCTCTGCTGGGCCTGTGGATTCTTGATGGCCTCGTAGGCGGCGTTGATCTCGTTCATTTTTTTTGCGCATTCCTCGTCTCCGGGGTGCAGATCGGGATGATACCGCTTTGCCAGCTTCCGGTAAGCGGATTTGATCTCGTCCTCGGAGGCGTTCCTGGATACGCCAAGCACCTCATAGGGATCTTTCATGTGGGCCTGTCTCCTTCTCCATTGCTTTCTTCTCTTTTATCTCGCCGGTAAAATACCTGGTTATATTTTTGCCATACGCCTGCGTACAGGATATTCCGCATCAGGGTAATGTCCTGAACCAACGGCAGCTTTTCAAAGGCTGTGGTGCAGTCAGAGAGCAGCATACTCAAAAGCGCGTAGTCGGCCTCTCGGCTGCGTTGGCCGCCCAGGGCCAACAGGGGATTGGGGCGACCCCGCCGGGCGTCGCTTTTTGCGTCGATGCAGGCGTCCATGATGTAGATAAAACGGCCCAGTCCCTGGCCCATTTGTCGCAGGGTAGGGGACCAGTAATCTGACTCCCGAACCACAAACAATTCGCCCATCAGATCGCCGAAACAGTCCGCTGCGGCATCCGCACTTACTTCCGGGCCGGATTCAAACCGGTGAAGTTTTTGCAGGTTATCTCGAATGGCCTGAGATTGCCGGGGATATTGCTGTTCTAACACCAGACAACGCCCCGACAGTGTTTTATACAACATCAGTCGGGAAAATTTCTTGTCGTCTTCCCAGTCGTCCAGACAATTCCACCATGCCAACAGAAGGTTGAGATCCGCAGCATAGTCGGTGAACTGGGAGGTCCAGTACCCCCGCTGCTTCAGCGGATGGACCGGACAGCGAGCAGCCCCGGCCTGTTCCTCCGGTTCGTAAAGACTGGTGAGTACCAAGACCAGAAAAGCCATATCATAGGTCAGCGTCATGCGACCCGTGAAGCCATGGCGATGCTGCAAGGTGCGGCACAGGCCGCAATAGCAGCCGCTGTAGCGCAGGAACTGCTCCTCATCCATCTGGGACTGATCTGCGGTGATATATCCAAACATCAGCTGTTCCTTTCAAAAATGTGTCCGCAGCCCTTGCAGGTAATACGGATATGGCCTTTGCCCTTAGGGACACGCAGGACCATGCCGCATTGGGGGCACTTAAAAAAGCAAAACAGATTTTTCTGTTGCCGCCGGCATTTGAACTGCTGCCAGCGTTTTGTAATAGGGGAGATCAACGAGAGAAACTTTTGATTTTCCCGTTGCCTCCGAACAATGTTTTTGCTAAAAATCCGAAAATAACTGATCAGCAGACAAATCAGCGCCAGCACCCACATAAGATTGCCAGCCAAACCGTCGATAAACATAGATAAAATCAGAAGCAGGCAAGCGGCAAAGCTGGAGGCCAAAGAAAGGGCATCCGAGCCGTTTCGCCCAGAGAAAAAGCCGTTACGCCGCTGCATAGAATCGCCTGCCTTTCACGATGAAATACGTTCTTATAGGTAGTGTACCAGTATATTATGAACGGAATATAAACATGGAAAAATTTTTTGTAAACAGAATGAAATTATACTGGGTAATTCGGGAAAAAGTCAACAGGGAAAGCGCGCATTCTTGCCAATATGTAAAAAAGATCAAAAAGAATGCTGTATAAAGTTGGCTGCTGCCCCTTGACAAAGGGGGCTTTTGCTGATAAAATATCACAAGTCAATTCGGAGAGATGTCCGAGCGGTTTAAGGAGCCGGTCTTGAAAACCGGTGATTCCAGCAATGGAACCGTGGGTTCGAATCCCACTCTCTCCGCCACTTTCTCCTGAATATGGTTATGCGGAAGTACCCAAGAGGCCGAAGGGGCTCCCCTGCTAAGGGAGTAGGCGTCTAATCCACGCGCGAGGGTTCAAATCCCTCCTTCCGCGCCAAGAGTTTTCCCGGTATTCGTTTGGAATGCCGGGGATTTTTCTGGATTTAGACGGTTTTTAACTTTGAAAAGTTCGGAGTTTTCAAGGGCTATTTTTTGTTTCCCCACTTTTTTCCTCACTTCGATTCTGTAGGAGGACTTGGAATGTTTTTACAAATAGTCAAAAAAGTTTAAAGTTATCGGTTTTTGAAATTATGCTTTTGGCTTAATGATTGAAAAGTTTGCGGCCATCCGATGCTTTTTGCATTCTGATGGCCGCATTTTCGTTATTATGCCTGCAACGATTCGTAGTACGCCTGGAGCCGGTCGGCAGTATCTTGTTTCATTTTCTCGGAGGTATGTGCATAACGGTCCAGCGTAAACGCCGCAGTGGCATGACCCATCAGATCTTGAACCGACTTAATATCTGAACCGGAAGCAATAGCAACGGTGGCACAGGTGTGCCTGAGATCGTGAGGACGGGCATCGGGTCTACCGATTTGTGCTACCAGTTTTTTGTACTCCTTTGTCGGGGATCATATACATATAGGAGGTACGGATGGAACCGTTAATTTTTCAAAGATTAGCTTCGGCCCAGGACGACAAGACCCGGGAGGAATGGTTTCGCATCAACCTGGAAAACCGAGTGGCGGCCTACAACGCCGTCAAGGGGGACGAGGACGGCACAGGAATTGCTTGCCCGGTCTGCAACAACAAGGGCACCGTAGCCTTCGTAAGCCCCGACACGGGGAATTTCACCATCCGGCCATGCAAGTGCTACGGCCCCCGGCGCACCGTGAAGCGGCTGCAAAAATGCGGCGTCTGGCACCAAGCCCAGCGCTGCAAGCTGGACAATTTCCAGACGGACAACCTCACCCGACAGGTTATGAAGTCCGTGACAGAGGCGTTCCTGCGGGAGCCCAAAGGCACTGGCTGATGCTCTGCGGCCAGAGTGGCGCGGGCAAGACCCATCTTTGCACCGCCGCCTTTGTGACTCTGATTGATCGGTTGGGCCTCTGCGGGGAGTATTTCCTCTGGAACCGGGACGGGCGGAAGCTCAAGGCCACCGTTCTGGAGGACCATCATGTCTAACATTTCAACGGTGGGAGGAACTAAAGATCCGTCAGCTAAAAATACAGAGAAGAACTTTTTTGGAGGAGAGCAGAGAATTGACAAAGGCTGAATATACACGACTCCTGGGTGCTGCTCGTGGGAAAAATATTCGCCTGTATTATTTGATGATGACGTTATGCAGTACAGGGATACGAATTAGTGTACTTCATTACATTACAGTTCAGGCAGTTCGAGCAGGACGCGCTGACATTAGAATGAAAGGAAAATGTCGAACCATTTTGATGCCTAAAAACTGTGTGCCAATTTACTACGGTATTGCAGACAACAGGAGATTCATAAGGGAGTGATATTTCGGACAAAAAGTGGAAGAGCTGTAGACCGATCCAACATATTTCACGAAATGAAACGCCTGTGTCGAGAGGCATCCGTGGAAGCAGCAAAAGTGTTTCCGCATAATTTCCGGCACTTATTCGCACGAATGTTTTATGCGGTGGAAAAAACATTTCGCTTTTGGCTGATGTTTTGGGACATAGTCGGATTGAAACGACTCGAATCTATATAGCTGCCAGCAGTGCGGCGCACCAACAGATTTTGGAGAATATGTCACTAGTAGAATAAGTACCGCAGAATATTACTTCTGTGGTATTAATGAAGTAGAAAATATTCTAAAGTGTCTGCAACTCGTATTTAGAATGCTAACTATTTGATATAGTACGTCCACATTTATGTATACTACTCCATAAGGCTGAAGTAAACTTACACTTACTATTGTAAAATAAGTCAATTCTTGATATAATCAGGGCTATAGTTATTCTGCAATATGTTTGCGTCAAAGAAAGTACAACAGAAGTAATATTCTGCTGTATTGACTACAAATATATTAATCTAAGCAAAAAGTACAATATGCAGTGCTGTGAACAACACGCACTCCAAAGAGATGAATGTTAGCCAACGAACAAAGTATTTAGCTATGACGAGATATCCAACCGAAAGCTATCTGTGTATTTGAAGGGAGTGGTCCGTATTGCGACGAGTGATAGTGGCAGTGGCACTGCTATTATACCCGCAACCTGAATACCATGGAATTTGTGCTGGCCAGACGAAATGGTAACAACCTGCAGGTGGCCACTAACACCCCGGGTTCCTTTGGAACTTCCACATGGACATCTACCAACTCCACCAGCTTTACCTTTACGGATTTTGAGGAAGCGGATGGTGTGACCACAACAAATGGTGGAAACTATGGCGATTTGACGGTACAAAAAACCTACCAGATTACCGAGGCCATGAACCGGGACTCCCGTTCCGCTGTGGGACGATACGGTACTAAGACCATCAGCGGATATACCTGCTACGTCTACACCCTCACAGCACGATTCGAGGCGGATATCTCCTCCCTGTGGCCCACGGTGGAAAATATTGCAGGAACGTATAATAACACCTACAAATATATCAGCATGGGTACTGACGAAAAGAGCTATTACCGCAAGGTTACCACCAGCGGCATATCCCAACACAACATTCTAAATGTTTACTCCACCATGGATGTGAATGTGGTAGCCAAGGGTACCGCTGCAACTTCCTGGAGCGCCACGGCGGACAGCGGGGACGGCACGGTTGCCCATCAGATGGTGGCCTATTGGGCCAGAGGGGCTTCGGAGTATCACTACTACTTCCTCTACGAGGTGCTGAATACCACAGCAAATCAAACTGATGAAAATGTAACGGAGTTTAAGGCCAGCGATGCTGATGCAGGAAAATACAAGGACGGTCAGCTTGTGAGTTACAAAGAGAAGGTCTATGTGTACTCCTCTGACTTCGATACCCAGTATTCCACAGCCAACAAAGAAGGCCAAAACCAGCCTTCCCACCAGGGCTTTACCTCCGCAGGGAAAGTTTATTCGGGAAATGCTAGCGATAAGGGCGGAAATATTTACTTCTTCTATACCCGGGAGACCTTCACTCTGGACATCCAGAATGTGGATGACAGATACAGTATCCCTGCCTTCCTGTTGACCACCAAATTTGCCTGTCTGTCCCAGTACGTAGAGGGCGCCGAGACTCTGCAACAGCTGGGCTGGGAATCGGTCAATGCGGACGGAACAGTTTCCATCCGTTATGGTGGCTACCTAACCCCCTTGAGCGAGGAGGAGGTCATCACCTGGCTCACCGCTGAAAACGGCGGCAAGTTGGAGTACCCCTATCAGTCCGCCGGAGAAAGCCAGTACTACTTCTGGCGCTGGTACCGCAACCAGATGCAGACAATTCCTGTGGAATGGGAAACCGACAACGAGATGCAGACCATGACCTCCAACAAGACCCTGTATGCCGGGTGGTTTACCCCGCGGTACACCACCTCTTATGTCCTCAATGGCGGTACCTGGATAGACAGCATCGACTACACCCTGACGACCAGCCGGACCAACGATGGCCATACGGTCTACATTTATTATCCCCATCAGGCCGAGTCGGAGGACGCCCCCCTCTATTGGTACATCCAAAGCAAGGACAGCGATCGTCTCTTTGTGGATACCCTGTATGTCTGCAAAGTGGACGATGTGGCCCATCA
>CBCTLT010000075.1:0-6831 GCA_965147785.1 uncultured Oscillospiraceae bacterium | reverse complement strand
GGAATCGCCGGCACCAACAGGAAGAGTATCATCATCGCATAGAGATAAAAGGTGGAGATCTTCCCGCACCACATGGCTCCATCGTTCCGGCCTCCATGCCGCATGGCATATAGGCCAAAGATACCCTGGCTCAATTCCTTGATGACCAATACCAACAGCAGCAGCTTCATAAATTCAAAGCTGCGGCACAGGCAGAAGGCCACCACCGCCTGGGTCAGCTTGTCCGCGAAAGGATCCAACACCTTCCCCAGCTCAGAAACCATATGAAAATGCCTAGCAATCTTTCCATCAGCAAAGTCCGTAACACCCGACAACACCAGAATTCCCAAGGCGTAGTACAGGTCTGTCCGACTGTCCGCGTTCCAGTAGACCACTGCAAAAACGCCGGCCAGCACCACCCGGAACATACTCAGAATATTGGGAACGGTCAAAATCCGCTGCGTGTTGGTTCTTTTCTGTTCCATGGTTTTACCCCCTCTCGCCACTTCCATATTTTCCGGCCCGGCCCGCCGTCCAGCGCTGGAAACACCCAAAACGGCGCCATCTGCAGCGCGTGTTTACGAACCGGCATGGTCAGCGCCTTGTAGTCCTTGTAAAGCCGTGACCGGGTTCGGATGGTCCTGGACAGGGTGATTCCAGACGTCGACAGGCTTCCTTTCGTCTTGCGGTAAAAATACACCGCTCGTTTGAGCACCGTGACGGTGGTTACATGCTGCAAATAGTGATAGTTAAAGCTGGTATCCTCACACCAAGACAAATCCGCCGGACAGGAAATCATATGGCGCACAATAACGCTGCGCTTATACAGCTTGTTCCACAAAACGCCATAATAGAAGTTCCCCGGCGCCCGCATCATATGTTCCACGAACTCATCCCGGGTCATGATACCGGAAATTCCAATATCACTGTGCTCGTAGACCCGCTGGCCTGCGACCCGGTAAAAACCCGCCACGATCAATTCGCTGCCAGATTGCATGGCCGCCGCCACCAGCGTCTGTGTGGCCTCCCGGTCCATCCAGTCGTCGCTGTCACAAAACTGAAGATATGTGCCCTTGGCCTCCGCGATCGCCCGATTTCGCCCCACAGCAACACCCTGATGGGACTGACAGATCAGCCGGAATCTAGAGTCCTTGCGGCAGTATTCCTCACAGATAGCTTGACTTCCATCGGTACTTCCATCGTCCACCAGCAGAACTTCCAGCCGGTCATAGCTTTGATTCTTCACGCGGCCCAAACACTTTCGCAGTGTTTTTTCCGCATTATAAACAGGGATAATCACGGTGACCAGCGGCCGTTCCATATTCTACACACTCCTGAAAATCGATTCGCTTCCCAAGCATCAAACAAGTTCATTATAAACAGCCTTCCTTGCAAAGTCAACGACCTTTTCCCTGGCAGGTTTTTTACATACGCTATCCGTTCATTTTACTTTTGTTCCAAAATATCTATGTTCTGCACTTGTATTTTCGCAATTGTATGATGGATTTCATCTAGTTGCACATTGCTATTCCCGCCCATTTGTGGTACAGTTTTTCTGAAAGGAGGGACTCTGCTTTGCCCACCACTTACGCGCACTACCGGTTTGGCCGGGATGTGCAAAAGGTCCTACCGCAAGATACCCAGCAGCTGATCGAGGCCCACCGCCCGCTGTTTGATTTTGGAGTGCATGGACCGGATCTGCTGTTCTATTACAAGCCCTTGGGGAAAAACGAAGTCAACAGAACCGGCAACCAGATTCACGACCAGCCCGGCCGAACGTTTTTTGTTCAAGCAGCCGCTGTGGTTTCCAAGGCTCCTCACCAGGATGCCGGCCTAGCCTACCTGTACGGCGTGCTATGCCATTATATCTTAGATCGGGAATGCCACCCCTATGTGGGACAAAAGGAAAAATCAGGCGTCAGTCACAGCGCCATTGAATCCTCCTTTGACCGCTATTTGATGCTTCAGGACAAGCTGGATCCCGTGACCCATCGCGTCACGGCACATCTGCATCCCTCCCGTGCTTCCGCCGCAGTCATTGCGGCATTTTACCCACCGCTGACCCAGGCCCAGATTTTCCACGCGGAACGCTCCATGGTGTTCTACCTGAACGCGCTGATTGCCTCTGGACTGAAACGGCGGCTGCTTTTAGGCGGTATGCGGCTCTCCGGCCATTCGGAGATGGGGGATATGCTGATCCCGCTACAGCAAAATCCTGCCTGCGCAGACAGTGACGAGATTCTGATGGGACACTATAAAGATGCGCTTTCCCTGGCCACGTCCCTGTTTGCACAGCTGGAAGATCTGCTGCATCACCGCGGCGACCTGGGTCCAGCGTTTGCGCACACTTTTGGGGAAACTTAACGGACAAGAGGAGGAAAACACTTTATGGGAACCTTTCGGCTGACCAAACGGGAAAAATCCTGGATTCTCTATGATGTAGGCAACTCGGCCTTCACCATGCTGGTCTCCACCCTGATCCCGATTTATTTCAACGCATTGGCTGAGAATGCAGGGATTTCCGACATCAACTATTTGGCCTATTGGGGCTATGCCGGTTCTATCGCTACGCTGCTGACCGCCATCATTGGGCCGGTCTTTGGCACCCTGGCAGATCGGAAAAACTACAAGAAGCCCATTTTCCTTATTGCACTGATCTTAGGCGCCATCAGCTGTGCCCTGCTGGGCTTTGCCTGGAGTTGGCTGGCCTTTCTGATTATCTTTGTACTGGCCAAGGTGAGCTATTCCTCCTCCTTGGTGTTTTACGACGCCATGCTGCCGGAAACCACCACCGAAGAACGGATGGATGCGGTTTCCTCCCAGGGCTATGCCTTTGGCTATATTGGCTCCTGTATTCCCTTTATCGCCTGTCTGGTGATCGTCCTGTTTGCGGACAAGCTGGGACTGACCATGACTGCCGCCATGACCATCGCCTTCTTGCTCACCGCCCTCTGGTGGCTCTTCCTCTCCTTCCCGCTGCTGAAAACCTACCATCAGGACAAGTATGTGGAGGCCCAGGGCAATCCCTTCCGTCAGAGCTTCAGCCGGCTTTGGCACACCTTTAAAAACATGCGACAGGAAAAGCACATTTTCCTGTTCCTGCTGGCCTTTTTCTTCTTTATCGACGGCGTATACACCATCATCGACATGGCGGTGGCCTATGGAACTGCCGTGGGATTGGCTACTGAGGGACTGCTGATCGCCCTGCTGGTCACCCAATTTGTAGCTTTCCCCTGTTCCATCCTGTTTGGACGACTGGCTGCAAAATATGATCCCGGATTGCTGATCAAGGTCTGTATTGTGGCCTATACCGGCATCACCATCTTCGCCATTTTCCTGGCCCACCAGTGGCAATTCTGGGTACTGGCAGTCTGTGTGGGTATGTTCCAAGGCGGCATTCAGGCCCTGTCCCGCTCCTATTTCGGCAAAATCATTCCGCCCGAAAAATCCGGAGAATACTTTGGTCTTTTTGACATCTGTGGTAAGGGCGCCTCCTTTATGGGCACCACCCTGATCGCCATTGTCACCCAGGCCAGTGGCAGCCAGAACACAGGCGTAGGCGCATTGGTGATTGTGTTTATCCTCGGCATTCTTCTTTTTACCAGAGCCGATGCTGCTTGTAAAGCTGCCTCCCATTAACTATTTTCCCTGAGCCGGTTCACTTCCGGCTCAGGGCTTTTCTTTTCTGGTAACTTTAAAAAAAATTCACAGTTTTCCTACGGTTTTATGCAGACTTTTCCCTTTCCATCTGATATAATGTTCTTTGCCGTGCCCGCCGGACAGGCTGACATGGCGACTTAGAAAGGATGTGTCTTTTATGCTATGTCCCAGCTGCGGCCAGGAATTCTCCCAGCAGGAGAAGGTCTGTCCCCACTGCGGTCAGGCTTTGCCTGATCCCATCAACACAGAACCCACCGCTTCCGCGGAACTTGATACCGAATGGCAGGCAGGTCCTGATCTGGAGGAGCAGGACTCCGCTTCTTCCGATCCCTCGGACGCTGCATTGGAGGAAGACCCGGCAGCATCAGAAGTGGATACTGAAACATCGGCGGATTCTGACTTGGAAGCTGACGATGCCCCAGAGGTGCAGGACGATGCCGAAGGGGAGGACCCCGGCGAAACGGATGAAACAGAGGAAGAGAACACACTCCCAGAGTCTGCTGCAGAGGCTGTTTCCGACAGTGCAGCAGAAACGGAGACCCAGGCAGAAACCAAGAAGAAGCGTTCTCCCTTGGCTGCCATTCTCATCGCGATCATCGGTCTGCTCCTGATCATCGTGGTCTGCCTTACCATCGCTTTGACCACCCTCTCTCAGACCGGCACCATGCCCGGCTTTGTCTCCGCCATCACAGACCTGTTCCATCGTGACAACTTTGACGCCGACGCCGTTGCCATTCGCCTTCAGGACCAGGACGGCAAGGATTTGGCGGAGATCTCCAATGCCCAGCTCAGCTACTACTATTGGGGCGAATACTACTACTATGTGCAGACCAGCGGCTTTGGCTTTGACGCCTCCGTATCTCTGGCAGACCAGCAGTATAGCGACGATATGACTTGGCAGGATTACTTCCTCCAGAATGCCTGCACCTCCATTCAGCAGATCGAGGCTCTGAAGGCCGCTGCTACAGAGGCCGGGTTTACCATGCCGGAGGAATACCAGACGGAGTATGATACCACCATTGCCTCTATGGCCGACTATGCCGTTCAGGCCGGATTTACCGACAGCGACGGTAACGGCGACGTGCTTGCCTACATCCAGGATTCCTACGGTTCTGCCGCCACAGAGGATAGCTTTGCCCAATACCTGTACGATTCTTACTATGTCACCGCCTATTCCGATGAGATCTATAATAGTCTCAGCTTCACCGACGAGGAGATCGAGGCTTACTACGATGACAACAGCGATATGTTTGAAGCCTACGGCATTGAAAAATCCGAACTTCCCAACGTCAATGTCCGGCATATCCTCATCGAGCCGGCAGCCACGGAAACCGAATCAGAGGAAAGCTCCGCAGTAGAGGATTCCGCTGTGGAGGAAGCCAACGAAGAGGCCGCCTGGGCCGATGCGGAGGCGGAAGCAGAGCGCATCTATGAGGAGTGGAAAGCCGGCGACGCCACGGAAGAGAGCTTTGGGGAACTGGCCAACACTTATTCTGCCGATACCGGTTCCAACACCACCGGCGGCCTTTATGAGGATGTCTACCCTGGCCAGATGGTGGAGGAGTTCAACGACTGGTGCTTTGACAGCAACCGAAAGCCCGGAGATACCGCCATTGTGGAAACCAGCTATGGCTATCACATTATGTACTATGTGGGCGCCACAGAGAACTATTATTGGAAAACCGCAGCGGAAAGTGAACTCCACTATCAGGAATACGACGCCAAGCTCAGCGAAATCGTCAATCAGTATACAACCTCCACCACTGAGGATCTGGACATTACCACGCCGGACGCGGTAGACGCCATCGCCTCCAGCAGCGCCGGCACCACCGCAGTGGGATAATCGCCGTTAGGCATCTGTCTGACTAGAAGGAGATGTGTCCTATGCAGGATTCACTGTGTTTTACCACTACCTATCCATCTCCCTTGGGAGAGATCACCATGGCAGGTAACGGACAAGCCCTGACTGGCCTGTGGTTCAGCGGTCAAAAGTATTTTGGCGCCCAGCTGCCGGAGGAAACCGTCCCAGGAGATACCCCCATTTTTGAGCAGACCAAGGTCTGGCTGGATTGCTACTTTCGTGGTCAACAGCCGGAGTCACTGCCACCCATGGCGGCGGCTGGTTCTCCTTTTCAGAAAATAGTCTGGGATCTTCTGGGGCAGATTCCCTATGGAACCTGCACTACCTACGGAGCCCTTGCAAAACTGGTGGCACAGCGACTGGGACGGGCCACCATGTCTGCCCAAGCCGTTGGCGGAGCTGTGGGCCGCAACCCTATCTCTATTCTCATTCCCTGTCACAGGGTAATCGGTACCAATGGCAGCCTTACGGGCTATGCCGGCGGGTTGGAGCGAAAGCTGTTTTTGCTCCGGCTGGAGGGCGTAGATACCGCTAAGCTGTCCCAGCCATAGGAAACATTTTAGTCCATAAAAATCGGGCGTGTTGCAGAATCGTACCCCTGCAACACGCCCAATTATTTTTTTGAATCTCTTAATCTTTCATCGCGGCCACTTCGTCGAACTCCTGCTCGATCTCCTGGCCGGGCCGGCCCGTTGCCAGGCTGACCACCACATTCACCACAATGGCGATCAGGAACGCCGGCAGCAGCTCATAAATGTCCAGCAGTCCGCCCATGGGCCGCACCGCGTATTTCCACACAAACACCATCACACCGCCCACGATCATGCCGGTGATGGCGCCCCACTTGTTGCTCTTCTTCCAGAACAGGGCCAGCAAAACCACCGGGCCGAAGGCTGCGCCAAAGCCTGCCCAGGCAAAGGATACGATGGTGAAGACAGACCCCTCGTTTCTGGCCCAGATCATACCGATAATGGCAATCACAATGACCGTGCCGCGGGCAATGATCATGGACATTTTATTGGAAAGCTTGACGCCCAGGGTATCCTGAACCAGATCCTGAGAGACGCTGGAAGCAGCGGCAAGCAGCTGAGAATCCGCCGTGGACATGGTGGCTGCCAGAATCCCGGAGAGGATAATGCCTGCCAAAATGGCGGGGATCACACCATATGTACTGATAAGGGCTGCAATTTTGATGATAATCCGCTGGGAATCCGCAGAGGAAAGCTCCTCCAAAGCACCGGCGTGGATCATGGCGTTGCCCACGATACCGATGAGAATTGCCACGCCCATGGAGATCACCACCCAGATGGTGGCAATGCGACGGGACATGG
>CBCTLT010000074.1:0-6837 GCA_965147785.1 uncultured Oscillospiraceae bacterium | reverse complement strand
TAAAGTGCCGTTTTCCAGATAGATCCGGTTCAGATCTGTGATCTCCAGTTCCCCAGTCATGAATTTGAGGCAGGTTTCCTGGGCATAGGTCAGCATATCCTGCTCATATTCCGCAATTTTCGCATTTTCGTCCACCGTGAAGCCAGCCTCCAGCGTGGTGGGATAATACCGCTCATCGCTTCCCTCCGGATTCCAGATTTCAATGGCCTCCAGCGCGCTGTCCGGGAAAGTGGGCAGCAGCCGGTCGTGATCCGAATAGAAGGAGGTAAACCGCATCATGGTAAACAGCTGCTGGGCCATTTCCGCATTGGGGGCTGTTTTTCCCGTGTCGGTGATGGGCTTATCCCAGTCAAAGACAGCAGTATCTCCTTCCATATGGTAGCTCTCGCCCTCCACACCGTAGTTGGCCATATAGTAGCCGTCCGTGGTCCAGAAATAGTTCATCCACTGACACACCAGCTCCGGCTGGTTACAGTCTGCGGAAATGGAGAAACCTACATTAGTGGTCACCAAGGACACATCCTGCAGCCATACATAGGGTGCCTCCGGATCCGCCACAATGTTCGGAACTGCAGCCACGCCGTAGTCCGCCTCCGTGGCATAGGCGGCAGTCTCTTCAATCTTATCCGCGTTGGCCATCCAGACCCCGGTGAGCCCAGTGCCGCAGTACTCATTCATGACCAGCTTGGAATTTTCCAACGAGAGGAAGTCCTCATAGAGGATTCCCTCCGCCATCATGGTGCGGATCCATTCCAGATAGGCCCGATAGCCATCGGTGATCCAGCCAGAGTTCACCGTATCTCCCTCCCGGAAAATGGCGGAGGTGACAAAGGTCATGAACCCATCCGAGACCAGGGCAGGGATAGCCGTGTCAAACGCAGCCTGCAGGTTAATGGTGCCGTCGGTCATGTAATAGGTATAGGGGGTGTCAAAGGTGCTGTGGATGTCCCGCAAGTAATCCGTAAATTCTTCCAGAGAAATCAGGTTGCTATCCCAGGATACCCCCAGCTCCTGCATCCAGTCCGACCGGGTGACAAAGCCGTTGCCGGAGTAGGAACCATCTGCAATAATGCGGAAAGCCAGCATCATGCCGTCGGACAATGCCTCCCGCTGGGTCTTTTCATCCAGCGTTTCAAATACGGCGGCATAGTTGGGCATATTCTCCTCGACATATTCGTTAATATCGACAATGATATCCTCTTCATAGGCCTTTGTCAGTCCGCCGGTGTAATACTCGCTGGCGGGAATCAGGTCTGTCATATCCCCGGAGGCTACCATCAGGTTGAATTGCTCCGCCGCAGTGGTATTGCCCACTTCGATAAACTCCAGCTTGACGCCGGTGGCAGCTTCCGCCTCGTCGATGGCATTAAACTTGTAGTTGGAGTCCACATACTCCACATAGCCAGGGGCGTAATACCAGATGGAAATGGTATTCTCTCCCGCCAGCGGATAGGTGATGTACTCCTCCGCCATAGCAGCAAAGGGGTCGCCCGTGGTAGTTTCCTCGGTCTCCGCTTCCACAGTGCTTTCCACCACAGACGCCTCCGGCTGAGCCGCCGGCGTTTCCGTTTCCGGAGTTTCCTGCTCTACCGGTGCTTCCGTCGCCTCCGCCACGGAACCGGAGGACGCCGACTCCTGATTGGAGCTGCTTTCTCCGCCGCAGCCCGACAGCAGTCCCAGCAGCAGAGACACTGCCAACAGCACGGACCATAACGTTCTTCTTTTCATTGCTTCTTTCTCCTTTCTCCTTTCTGTGTTGATCCCAATATATCTCTGCGGCGCAAAGCCGCAGTCTGCTACAGTGCAGATGCGATGGCAAAGGCGCTGCGTTGCGAGGTTTGGATATTTCCCACAGCGCTGCAATCTCCCACCACATAGAACTCCTGGGTGACGCCAGCCAGCGCCATTGCCTCCTCCTGACAGGGCAGCATTCCTCCCGCGATGACGATGGAGTCCGTCTCCAATGTATGGGATTCTCCGTTTTTGTCCAGGTATGTAACCTGTCCCGGCGCCAACGCCACCGTGGTGGCCTTTGTAATGGCGGTAAACTGGGGCTGATCTCGCCACAGGGATACCATAGATTCCCGATAATGGACCGGCGGCGCATCCTTGGCCAGTTCCCGCTGCCGGGAGAGGATCGTCCCCGTATGGCCCTGCAGCATGAGATACAGGGCTGTTTCCGCTCCGGTCTCAGAGCCGCCCACGACCACCACCCGTTTGCCCAAAGTCTGCTCGTGGCCATAGACATCATAGGCGGTAATGGCGCCGCAGGTTTCAATCCCAGCAATGTCCGGCATCGTGGGCCGGGCACCGGTGGCCGCAATGGTCACATCATAGCCCTCCAGTACCTCTCTGGTGGGCGACGTAGCCAGTTTTACCTCCACCGTTGATTTCTCCAGCTCCGCAATCAGGTAATCCCGGAATTTCCGAATGGGCCATTTGACCTCATTGTAGTCCGCATGGAACAACTGGCCCCCCAGCCGGTCCTGTTTTTCAAACAGGGTAACGGTGTGTCCCCGTTCCGCAGCCACCAAAGCTGCTTTCATGCCGGCAGGGCCGCCGCCTACCACAGCCACACGTTTCTTCCGGATTGGCGTCTCCGACACCATATTCCCCAGCCGGTGGGTCAGTCCCAGCTTGGGATTGACGGAACATACGCTGATCCATTTCCCATGGCGGCTGACGCCATGGCAGCGGTTGCAGCGGATACAGGGTACAAATTCCTGTCCCCGTCCCGTCAGCAGCTTTTCTCCATAATCAGGATCGCAGATAAAGCTTCTGGCCATGGCAATTAGGTCCGCCTTACCTTCGGCGATGTATGCGTCGCACTCCGCAGGATCTTGATAGCCGCCCATGGGAGCCACCAGCACCTTGGCGCCGCCTTGTTTTACCTTCTCCGCATAGCCAATAGTCACCGGTTTTCCCTCCACGGAATTGAAGCCCGTGGGATGGGCCAGATCCACGTCCTTGGCCCGGATCTGGAAAATATCCACCAGTCCTTCCGCCAGGTGGGAAAACTCCACCAATTCCTCCACGGAGAAACCGCCCTCTTCCTCCCCGCTGAGCTGGGCTTCAATGAGGAAGCTTTCGCCGCATTCCTGCTTGATGGCCCGGCACAGCTCTAATGGAAACCGGGTGCGGTTCTCCAGACTGCCACCGTATTCATCCTGGCGGGTGTTCTTAAGCCGGGAGAGAAAGTGGGCAAAGATCGTCGTTCCGTAGGACATATGCAGGTTGATCATATCAAACCCCAAGGACTGATAGAGCTTACACAGGGAGACGATCTCGTCAATGGTCTTGTTCATCTCGTCCTTTCCCATGGCCTTTTTGGGCCCTGGTGGGTTCCAATGATTGGGCGGGCCATCCTGGCCGTCGCTGTCCACTACGCCGAACCCGTCTGGAGCTTTTTGGAGAATGGAGAAGGCCGCCTTGGAACCGTAAAACCGGATGGCTTCCGTCATCTGATTGATATAGTTCTGGGTGGGCAGGTCGTTCACAGCCATCATGGTGGCGTGCTGCCCGTCAATACCCCGGCCACGCTGAAGCCGTAGCGAACAGGTAACAATGGCAGCCCCATTTTTGGCCATATCTCCATAGTGCCGGATCATGGCCTCTGCGGGATAGGTTTCAGGCCCCTGCAGAAAATGGGGCAGCGCATTGCCGTAGATCAGTCTGTTTTTCAAAATGTGGTTGCCAATCCGTATAGGACTAAGCAAATTGGGATAATACATGACGTCTCCTCCTGATTACATGGTCTTTGCCGGACGCATTCCGGTTTGGATCCCCTCCGGCGTTTTCCGGACAGTGACAAAGTGGTTGTTCAAAATCGGATTGGTAAAGGGGTAGTCCGTTCGGACATGGAGTCCCCTGGTCTCCTTCCGCTCCATAGCACTGCGGCATACCGCCTCCCCCAGCTCCAACAGGTCGAAGGCTTCCAGCGCCCGCATCAGCTCATGGGCCGTACCGCAGGTGACCTCCGCCTCCGCCCGGCGGCGCAGCTGTCCAAAATACTCCGCGCCTGCCGCCAGCATCGTACCGGACCGGACCGAGAAGGTGCTCACATATTCGTCCATCAGCTGGTTGACCGTGATATTGAGTTCCTTCCAGCCGGCTCCATTTTCCCGCTCCAACAGCTGGGAATAAAACGCCTGGCACCGGGCCACTGTCTGTCCTGTTCCAATATTCCCTTCCACGCTGCAGGCCGCTGCATACTGGGCCGCATGCTCTCCGGCAATTCGGCCCATGGTAGCCGCTCCTGCAATATGGGACAGGAAGTTCCCCACATGATCCCCCACCGCATAGAGACCCGGCACGTTGGTGCAGGCATTTTCGTCAATCTGGAGCCCCCGGCCCAAAAGCGTACACTCATAGCTGCCGAATTCCACCATATGGGTTCGGAGATCAATGCCCTGGGTGTCCATGGCTTCCACCAGAGAAGTATCTCCCTCGGTGGTAAAGGCCCAGTAGAGATACTGCATATCCTCCTCCGAAAGTTCTGTACAGTCCATATAAACCGGACCTGACCCATTTTTCGCCTTGTCTCGGAACACCGAAGGCCACACATCCGAGGTAATGTCCCCATGCTCCCGGGAGGGCTTTTCCACAAAAGGTCCCACGTTTTTGCCATAATAGTCCCGCAGTACGCCGATCCAGGTCCCCTTACCCGCTCTGGAGAAGAATTTGGGACCGGCGGGACTGCCCGGAATGTCCATATTCACCAGTTCCGCCCCGATCCGGTAGCCTGCCGCCACACCACCGCCGGCATTGGCCGGACAGCCCGCCACATTGAACATCCATCCCGGGGTACAGGAGGAATAGATCCGGTTGGTGGAGCCTGTGGCGGTAATCAGCGCCTTGGCCTGGATCAAATGCATTACCGGCTCCGTATCGGAAATATCAATGGCGATGGCCCCGGTGATGGCGCCGGTGTCCCCCGTTAGGAACTCCGTTATAGGCATTTTATTGAGGATGGTAACGCCACGGCTGCGGGCCTCCCGGGTCAGGATCTTCTTTTGGTCGTGACCGTCGTATTTGAGATGGGTCCGCATATGACCGGGATAGGCGTGGCCCTCAAAGGTCCAGGTGTCCCCCAGTCGCATATTGATGCCCCACTTATGCCAGTCCTGGGCAATTTCAAAGGAACGGGATGCAAATTTTCGCAGGATCGGCTCGTCGGCGTTCAGGCCTGCCTGGGTTTGCTTCAGTTCTCGCATGAAGTCCTCGAAATCGCCATGGACTTCGGGGATATAGCATACAAAATGATCGTTTCCTGTAGCGCCGGAACCGCTGCGGCGGGTATCCGCTTTCTCCGCCACAATGACGGAGGCTCCCGCATCCGCTGCGGCAATGGCAGCCATCAGTCCGCCGATGCCGCCGCCCATGACCAGCACATCGCAGCTCTTGATCTCGGAAGATATCTGAATCATAGCGGCTCCTTTCCCACAGTGTCCTTACGCTTTGCCAGCATCATCATGGGCAGCGGATACCGGAGCTGGATGGCCCCTGCGGGACAATCCATCACACAGGCCCGGCAGTGCCAGCACTCCTCGGGATACCGGACCACCGGGTATACATCCTGCCCCCTGGGACCGTATACATCCATACAGCCGATCTCGGCACAGGTCCCGCAGCCAACACACAGCTGTTTTTGAATTACAGGCGGCATATGTACCCTCCTTACGAGAATTTGAAGTTGTCCGAATAGAAAGATTTCGGCAGCGGATTGGCGCCGGCCGGCACCGGCTCGATAAAGTTTTCTACGCTGCCGTCGGCGGCTCGCTTTTGGCAGACCCAGCCCAGATATTCCGCATCATTCCGCTGGGGATAATCCGTCCGATAGTGAGCGCCCCGGCTCTCCTTTCTGGTTTTGGAGGCCTCTAGGTACAGTCGTGTCAGGGTAATAATGCCTTCGACTTCCTTATACTTCAGCAGATAGTGGGGATCCGCCGCACCCATCCGGGGCAGATCCTCCCGCTCGATCCGGCCCAATTCCGCCAAAGCCGCGTTGAGGCTCTCCTCACTTTTGAGGATACACACGTCATAGTAGGAAATCAGGGTGTTGAGCTTTCTCCAGACGTCCTTGGGCTTCAGTGTCCCCTTGCCCATGGGCGCATAGAGTTTCTCCTTTAGCGTCTGCACCTGTTCCCCCGGCAAAGGCACCAGAGACCAGCCATCCAGCTGATCCGCTAGGGCATCGCCAGCCTTGTAGCCTGTGACGGAGGTACTGCACAGGCCAAACCCACAGAGATAAATATAGTCCAGGCTTCTGGCTCGTCCCACCACATAGAGGCCGTCCACGCCGGTGAAGCCGGTCTTATCCGTGACCACACCCCCAAGAGCCAGCTGCACCTGGGGAATAAACTCAATGTCCTTGTCCTCCAGGAAGTTGATGCCTTCGGCTTTGAGTTTGTTGTGATTCATGATCTGATTGCCGGTCTGGGGCCGAACGTGGATCATAGCCTCCTCCGGCAGCTGACTCAGGTCAAAATAGATGGGACCCCGTCCCGCTTTCATCTCCATGGTCATGGCCCGGGTGATAAAGTTGTTGTCCGTATTGGCGCCAAACACGGGAGAATAGCGATCCATAAAGGGCTCTCCCTGGGCGTTGACAAATCGGGCCCCCAGAGCCAGATAGATGCCCTGCCCCTCCCAGAAAAACAGTTTTGGCGCGTTCATCACCGTCAGCGACTCAAAATTCCGCATCTTGGCTCCGGCCTCAAAGCACATTTTCACCCATTCTCCGGTGGAGGTATTGCCGTTATAGCCCGGCTTCCAGCTGGGATTGCCGCAGGCGATCACCACCGCCTTAGCCTGGACTGTTAGGAAGCAGCCGCTGAT
>CBCTLT010000073.1:0-6839 GCA_965147785.1 uncultured Oscillospiraceae bacterium | reverse complement strand
CAGCCTCAGCGTGATCCCGCTGCAGCTCTTAGCCTACTATATTTCGCTGGAACGGGGCTGCGACATTGATAAGCCTCGGAATTTGGCCAAGTCTGTCACAGTAGAATAATCAAATGGGGCGGACCACTCCGCCCTGTTTTTTATGGGAAGGATGTGCAAATATGGAAACAATGGACACCATTTTAAGCCGCCGAAGTGTGCGGGTATACGAGGATCGGCCGGTGGAAAAGCCGGTGCTGGAAAAAGTGCTGAGCGCAGCGCTGATGGCGCCCTCCTGGAAGAACACCCAGACTGCCGGATATATCGTGGTGGAAAGCCGGGAAATGAAGGAAAAACTGATGGCGGCTTTGCCGCCCTACAACGCCAAAACCGTGTCTACCGCACCGGTGGTGGTGGTTATGACTGCCCGAAAGGGACGCTGCGGCTACAACCGGGATGGAAGCTTCACCACGCAAAAGGGCGACCGTTGGGAGATGTTTGACGGAGGAATCGCCTGCCAGACCCTTTGCCTGGCGGCCTGGGACCAGGGCCTTGGCACCTGCATCATGGGGATCTATGACGAAGACCGGCTGCCGGAACTGTTGGAGGTGCCCGAGGAACAGTATATTACGGCGGTGGTGTCCATGGGCTACCCCGGCGAAACGCCTGTATGCCCCAAACGAAAGACCTTGGAGGAGAAGGTGCGTTATGTTTAAAGGGTTTTCCGCCCAAACCATTGATTTCCTTTGGGGCATTCGATTCAATAACAACCGGGAATGGTTTGCCGAACACAAAAAGGAATACGAAGAATTCCTTTACCGGCCCATGCTGGCGTTGGCGGATGCAGAGCGGGACATGGTCCAGATTGAGGGGACCATCATCAAGACGTCCCGGATCTACCGGGATGTGCGCTATTCCGGTGGGATTCCCTATAAAGAGCACCTCTGGTTCTGCCTGCGGGAGGACAATGTATTTTGGAGCGAACATCCCTCCATGTATTTTCAAATTGAGCCGGAGGGCGGTTCCTTGGGGTTCATCTTCTATGCGCCCAAGGCCCAGCTGATGGGCGTCCACCGAAAACGGATGCTGGAAAAACCAGGAGAGTTTCAAAAAATTGTGGAGCCGTTGCTGGCGGACGGCATTCTGGTGGACCGATCCACCCGGTATAAACGGCCCAAGGAGGGCGGAGAAACAATGGAGGAGCGGTGGTATCAATTGAAAAATTGCTTTTTCGAGGAGACCATTCCTGTAGGAGATTCTTTATTTGATCCGAATTTGCCCGCCCATATTGCCGAGACATTTCAAAAGCTGGAGCCGCTGTATCGTTATTTTCGCATGCTGGAAACCTTCTGACAAAAAAATATAAAAATTTTCAAAGCCTCTGGGATTTTGACAATCCCGGAGGCTTTTTGACCTTCTTCCGTTCATTACATGAAAAAATCCCGTCTACTTTTATCGAAACATGGCATATTAAAACCGTGCGAAATTTCAAATGGAGAGGAGACAGGTGAAGTTGAAAAGAAGATGGGCGGCAATTTTATTGCTGTTTGCCATATGCTTGGGACCTGGCGTTCAGACAGTCGAGGCGGCGGATGTTCCGGAGCAGGTGGTGGCAGTAGGAAAAGCAGTGGGAATTGATGTAAAATGCAGCGGCCTTTTGGTGGTGGGATTTTCGGAGGACAGTCCTGCCAAAGAAAGTGGGCTCCATCGGGGTGATCTGATTTTGCGGGTGGACGGCGAGACGGTGGAGGATCCTTCGGAGCTGCGGGATATGCTGCAGGACAAGACCCAGGTGACGCTGACGGCTTTGCGAAGCAGCAAAGAGCAGAGCTTTTTGGTGCCCTTGTGCGAGACGGGTGGCGTCAAGATGATTGGGGCTAACGTAAAAACGGAGATGGCGGGGATTGGGACCGTTACCTATTATGATCCGGCCACGGCGGTATTCGGCGCTTTAGGCCATGGAATCACGGATGGGATCGGCACGGAGCTGTTCCCCGTGCGGGACGGATTTATCTGCAAGGCTACCATTGTCAGTGCGGACAAGGGAGAGGCCGGTGCTCCTGGAATGCTGCAGGGCGCCTTCGACAGCGGTGACCTGCTGGGGAATATTACAAAAAACACATCCTGCGGAATTTTTGGTCAGCTATATCAGGAGCCGGAAGGAGAGGTAATGGATGTGGCCCAGCGCGGTGAAGTGGAAACCGGACCCGCTGAAATACTGTGTAATGTGGAAGGGGATACGGTGGAGCGGTTTTCTGTGGAAATCGAAAAGATCTATCCCATGGAAGACGGTACGGGCCGCAATATGATGCTGAAGGTGACAGATCCGGAACTGCTGGCTTTGACTGGGGGCATTGTGCAGGGAATGTCCGGCAGCCCCATTTTGCAAAATGGAAAAATTATTGGTGCTGTGACCCATGTCCTGGTTTCTGATCCGGAAGTAGGATATGGAATTTTTATCGAAAATATGCTGGACGCAGCGAGATCTGCTGCCTAACATGGAAATACCGCCTGTTCTTTACTGGCTATAACATTGGCCGGGAACAGGCGGTTTCCGCCTGAAAACAGATATTGAGAGGCGCTATAAGCACTGAAACGCCTCGAATTTTCTTTGTAATTACAAAAAAAACGGGTGTTTTTAGAAATAATTGTTGACAAAGGGCAAAACAGTAATTATATTTTAGCATAGTGACTATTTAATTGAGGAAAGTGGAAAAAGGAAATGCTTTGTGGAGCCTGTGGGAGGAGGAATCCCGTAAGCTGCGAAAATTGTCGAAAAGACAAGAAAAATAATTTGCAAAAATTGGAAAATGCGGATTGCAAAAACTGACTTATTATGGTAAATTATTCCTGTAAGCTTACAGAAAAGATTCAGGCGTCCGACGGTTTACGCGGGCGCGGGGGAGGATAATTATATGCAAACAATTCTGCGTGTTGTGATTGCAGACAACAACGAAGCTTTTGCCAATTCTCTGAAAGAATCGCTGGAAAACAGTGGGGGCTATTCTGTGATGGGGATTTCCGGGGATGGAGAGGAAGTTGTGGAGCTGGTGCGGAAGCACAACGCCGATATGCTGGTGATGGATCCTATGCTGACCCAGCTGGACGGCATCGGAGTGTTGACCCAGCTGCAAAAGGGACCTGTCCATCCTGCGGTGCTGGTAGTGGCCAGCTTTTCCAGTGAATATCTGCTGCAGAGAATGAGCGAACTGGGTGTGGGCTGCTATATGCTCAAGCCTTGCCGGCTGGAGGGCGTTGTCCAGAATCTCAATATGCTGCGGCTCAACGTGGGCAACGGGAAAAGCATTCCCGGGGTACAGCGTCAAAATGCGGTGGAAACACTGGTGACCAACGTAATTCACGAAATCGGAGTTCCGGCACATATCAAGGGATACCAGTATCTGCGTTTTGCAATTATTGTGGCAGTGGAGAATATGGACGTAATCAATTCCATCACAAAGACCCTGTATCCCAAGGTGGCAGAGGCATTTTCCACCACGCCGTCCCGTGTGGAGCGGGCCATTCGTCATGCCATTGAGGTGGCCTGGGACCGGGGCGATCTGGAAACGTTACAGAAGTATTTCGGTTACACCGTTTCCAACACCAAAGGAAAGCCCACCAATTCGGAGTTTATCGCGCTCATTGCAGACAAGCTGCAGTTACAGCTTAAGAACAGCGGTCTCATGCAGATGTAATAGACGGGCAAATTAAGCACGCTCTGCCATATCGGTAGAGCGTGCTGCGTTTTGTGTTTATTTTTCAAAGTCCCCGGACAAAAAGGCCACGGCGGATTCCACAGCGTACCGGGTTTCGTCGGTCAAGGGTTTCCCAGCGTTTTCGTGGTCAAAGCTGCGACAGAATGCGGTGATGTTCTTGCGCAGGGCCTCTAGCTCAGACCGGGTCTTGTTCAAAATGATCTGGGAAAACTCCAGGTATCGGGCTTCTGACAGTTCCCGAATGCCTGCATCCAGCAGCATGGCGGCGTGCTCCAGGCAGAAATAGGGCTGATTTTTCAGCTTTTCCGTAAACTCCGGATCCTTTTTATAGATGTATACCACATTGGAGACGTATTTTTGCTCAAAATCCTGGATCCGGCTGCAGACATAGCAGCTTTTGGCCTGCTGAAGCATATCCGGCGCAGGAGATTCTCCGTCGTATTTTTTCAGCTTGCCCAGCCGCCCGGCTTTTTTATCGTCGGGGGATGGCAGCTGTTCCAGCACATATTGCAGATGGCTCTCCAGGATCAGCGCAAAGCTCAGCCGGTTTCCCATGTCCAGCATCTGATGAAAATGATTGCGGCAAAAGCCCAGCCGGTTTGTGACGATGCGAATATCCGGCTCCATCATGGCGGCGCCCATGATATAGTTGAGGCTCTGCTTTTCCAGTTTGGCCCGAAGCCGGCAGAGAGGACAGCCATCATACTGCTCAAAGGCCTCGTTGATGGGAATGGTGTACAGCTGTTCAGCCATGATTTCCTCCGCCTTTCCTTGATAAATTGCAAAATCTTGTGTATAATGAATGTTACTGTGATCTATTATACGAAATTATTTACAAGATTACCAGAGATAAATGGAGGCGGACGGTCCATGAATGAATGTTATGAAAAATCCTTTGGGATTACCTCCACGGAAGTGGACGTGTTCGGCAATTGCTGTCCCGCAGCGCTTTTGCGCTTTTTCCAGGACCTGGCCACGGAGCACGCGTCGCTCATAGGCTCGGAGCGGGATTATCTGATTCAGGAATACCACGCCATCTGGATGCTGGTGCGGGTCTGGTATCAGATCCGCCGGCCGCTGAAAATGGGAGAAGATTTTGATCTCTATGTGGGGGAGGAATATGTGGGCGAGGCCATCTCCGCCTGGGTGGTGGCAGATACGGTGAGCCGGAAGATGCTGCGGCCCGCGTCCATTCAGGCCATCGCCGCGGCGCCGGTACCCAAGGAGGTAAAGACCAAGCAGCTCAAGCTGATCCGGACCCCGAAGAATCGCCGGGAGGTCTATACCAAGACCGTCCGGTTTTCGGATCTGGATGTGAACGGACATATGAACAACACCCGGTACGCCGACGTGCTGATGGACGCCCTGACGGTGGAAGAACTGAAGGGCAAGTATCTCTCGTCCCTGCAGCTGAACTATTCTATGGAATGCCGGGCGGGAGAAAGCATGACCATTTCCAGGGATATGGGAGAGGATGCCTGTTATATTGACGGATGCAGCGAGGATGGTACCCGCCGGTTTGAGGCAATTCTACAATTTCGTCCGGATTACAGCGCTGGTCTTGACGTAGCGCCTGATTACGAGTAAAATAGATAAAATCATTTGGAATGCCACGGAATTTATAAAAAGGAGAGGTTTGCATGATGGTAAATGACAATCCGGCACAGAAGTTCTACAAAGAGGGACTTACCTTTGACGATGTACTTCTGATCCCAGCCGCCAGTGAAGTGGTGCCACGCCAGATTGAGTTGGGGACCCAGCTCACCAAGACGATTCACCTGAACATTCCCCTGTTGTCCTCCGCTATGGATACCGTTACGGAGTACAAGATGGCCATCGCTATGGCTCGGGAGGGCGGTATTGGCATTATCCATAAGAACATGACCATTGAAGAACAAATCGAACAGGTGGATATGGTCAAGCGTTCCGAGAACGGCGTCATTACCAATCCCTTTTTCCTGGCTCCCGATAATACCCTCCAGGATGCGGACAACCTGATGGGGAAATATCGGATCTCCGGTGTGCCCATCTGCGTGGAGGACCGGAAGTTGGTGGGCATCATCACCAACCGGGACATGAAGTTTGAGACAGACTTTACCCGTCCTATCTCCGAGGTGATGACCCATGAGAATTTGGTGACGGCCAAAGAAGGGATCACCCTGGAAGAGGCCAAGCAGATCCTCCGGAAGCATAAGATCGAGAAACTGCCCATCGTGGATGACGATTTCCGGCTCAAGGGCCTCATTACCATCAAGGACATTGAGAAGGCGGACAAGTATCCCAATTCCGCCAGAGACGCCTCTGGACGGCTGCTCTGCGGTGCGGCTATCGGCGTGACTGCGGATGTGGTGGAGCGAGCCGAGGGACTCCTCTCTGCTGGTGCCGATGTATTGGCACTGGACAGCGCCCATGGACATTCCAGAAATATTATTGAATGTGTGAAAAAGATCAAGGCCCAGTTCCCCCATGCTCAGTTGATCGCGGGCAATGTGGCCACGGCTGGCGGTACCGAGGCGCTGATCGAAGCCGGTGCCGACTGCGTGAAGGTGGGCATTGGTCCCGGTTCCATCTGCACCACCCGTGTGGTGGCAGGCATCGGCGTGCCGCAGATCACGGCCATCTACGACGCTGCCTGTGCGGCCAAGAAATACGGCGTGCCGATCATTGCTGACGGCGGTATCAAGTATTCCGGCGACATCGTCAAGGCTTTGGCGGCTGGCGCCAGCACCGTCATGATGGGCTCCATGCTGGCCGGCTGTGAGGAGAGCCCCGGAGAGACGGAGATCTATCAGGGCCGCCAGTTCAAGGTTTATCGGGGTATGGGCTCCCTGGCAGCTATGGCCAAGGGCTCCAAGGACCGGTATTTCCAGGAGGGGAACTCCAAGCTGGTGCCGGAGGGCGTAGAGGGCCGGGTGCCTTACAAGGGCGTCCTGTCGGATACCGTGTATCAGCTGCTGGGCGGCATCCGTTCCGGTATGGGCTACTGCGGCTGCCCCACCATCGGGGATTTGCAGGCCAAGGGCCAGTTTGTACGGATCACCAATGCCGGCCTCATCGAGAGCCATCCTCACGACATTACCATTACCAAGGAAGCTCCAAACTATTCAAAAGGCTAAGAAAAACGGGCTGTCCCAAGGGAGATTC
>CBCTLT010000072.1:0-6906 GCA_965147785.1 uncultured Oscillospiraceae bacterium | reverse complement strand
CCTTGGGATCCATCCAGTTGTTGGTGGGGCCGGCGTCCTCCTCCTTGCGGGAGCAGATGAAGGTGCGGCTCTCTACCCGGGCCACATCGGTGGGATCGGAGCGATGGAGATAGCAGCCGGGCAGCTTTTCCTGATTCAGGGTGATAAATTCACCGGTGGAGACAGCCTCGGCGCGAAGCTTTTGGAGCTGCGCCTCATCCCCGGTGATGAGTTCAACGGCCTGGGGTTTTAACAACGCGGTCACTTCGTCCAGCCAGGCGTTGACTTTTTGGTTGTTGGTAAGTGCCATATTATTTCCTCCAAACAGCCGCAGAATCCCTCGTAGCTGAGATCGTGCGGCGGAATTTAACTTAATAATATACTAAATACCAGCGCTTTGCAAGGGCAGATTGGGAAAATTACGGCGGAGGGAGATATGGGGTGGGAGTCCCGTGGGATCCCGAGGATTCTTCTGTGAAAAATCACCGGAATACGGTTGCAAACAGGCTGAATTTTTGATATATTATAGAAAACTCAGCGTGCCCTGGGCCTGTCCGGGGAGAGCTTCTGGAGGAAAGAGTCATGAAACAATGTAAGCGCTTTTTTGCTGTCCTGCTGGCGGCGTGCCTGATCTTGGGCGTGCTCTCCGGCTGTGGGGATAAGAAAAACCCCATGGCCACATTGACCCTGGAGGACGGAGAAGAGATATTGATCTATCTGTATCCCGATAAGGCCCCCAACACGGTAGCGAACTTTATCTCCCTGGCCAACTCTGGCTTTTATGATGGACTGACCTTCCATCGGGTGGTAGAGGACTTTATTATGCAGGGCGGCGATCCCAATGCCGATGGTACCGGTGGTCCTGGCTACACCATTGACGGCGAGTTTGCAGATAATGGGTACGAGAAGAACGACATTGTGATGGAAGCGGGCGTCATCGCCATGGCCCGGTTCTCCAGCAACGGCAGCGATACCGAGGAAGCTTATAATTCCGCCGGAAGCCAGTTCTTCATTCTGATGGCGGACAAGGACAGCCTTCAGGGGCAGTATGCCGCTTTCGGCAAGGTATTCTCGGGTCTGAATGTGCTGCAGAAGCTGTCCCAGTGCGATGTGGATTCCAATGATAAACCCCGGGAGGATATTATCATCAAGTCCATCCGGGTGGAGACTTATGGCGAGGACTACGGCGAACCGGAGACGACCCCCAAGGAGGAGGAAACCTCCGATATTGCCACAGAGTGATGTTGTGCAGCGTACCGGCGAAAAACTCGCCGGTACGTTTTTTTTGAGAAAAACAGCATTGAAGAGACATCAAGTTTGGAGAATGGAGCATTATCCATGAAATACGAAAATATGGTACATGGCTATTTCCTGGAACGGCCCAATCGGTTTGTGGCTCATGTGCTGATCAACGGGCAAATGGAAATTTGCCATGTGAAGAATACCGGTCGTTGTCGGGAGTTGCTGCAACCTGGTGCGGAGGTTTTTTTGACCGAGTCTGATAATCCGGCCAGAAAAACGAAGTATGATTTGATTACCGTGAAAAAGGGAGACTATCTCATCAATATGGACTCACAGGCCCCCAATGCGGCGGTAAAAGAGTGGCTGATGGCGGGAGGTCTGGGACCGGCAGAGTTGATCCGGCCTGAGAAAACCTATGGAGATTCCCGGTTTGACTTTTATTTGGAACGGAACGGACAGGGCATGTATCTGGAGGTCAAGGGCGTCACCCTGGAGGAACAAGGAATCTGCCGGTTCCCCGATGCACCTACAGAGCGGGGCGCCAAGCACCTGCGGGAGCTGATGGCGGCCAAGGCGGCAGGCTATGATGCGGGGGTGCTGTTGGTGATCCAGATGTCGCCGGTGCGCTGGCTGGAACCTAATGATAGGACAGATCCGGCCTTTGGAAAAGCACTGCGGGAAGCGGCCGAGGCTGGGGTTCAAGTCATGGCGGTGGATTGCCGGGTGACGGTGGATTCCATGGAGATCGGCCAGAGTGTGGAAGTAAAATTATGATTTAGCAAGAAAATGGGAACCCTCGTTTGTGGGTTCCCATTTTTGCGCGCTGGTGGGGAAATGTGGCCGCTAGTCTGCCTGTGCTGCCAGGGCGAGTCCGATTTGCTGGGCCACCTGGGCGAAGGCCGGAATATCCAAGGTCTCGCCCCGCACATTGTCAGGAAGGCCGGCAGCGCGGATGCACTGGATAATGGTTTCCTTGGACAGAGATCCAAACCCAGAGCTCAGACCGTTCACCAGGGTTTTGCGGCGTTGGGCAAAACTGGCCTTTACTACCCGGAAAAACAGCTTCTCATCTTCGATGGGGCAAGGTGGTTCCCTGCGACAGCGGAGGGTGATGACGGCGGAGGTCACCTTGGGCTGAGGAATAAAGCAGGAGGGCGGCACGTCAAATAGAATCTCCGGCTGGGCATAATACTGACAGAAAAGGGAAAAGGCACTGTAATCCTTGGTGCCGGGCTGGGCACAGATGCGCTGGGCTACCTCTTTCTGTACCATGACGGTGACAGCCTCAAAGCATCTTGCCTCCAACAAGGCGGATAGCACTGGAGAGGTAATATAGTAGGGCAGGTTGGCGCAGGCCATGGGCCGAAGCCCGTCAAAATGTTCCCGGACCAGGGCGGGAATATCCGTTTTTAGAATATCCCCAAAAATCAGGGTAAAGTTTTGCTGGTCCGCCATGGTCTCCTCCAAAATGGGGCGGAGGGAGGTGTCCACCTCCACGGAGATCACCTGGGCGGCATATTCGCAAAGGGCTTGGGTCAGAGGACCAATGCCCGGTCCCACCTCCAGTACGCCGCAGGTCTCGTCCAGACCGGCGGCCTCCGCAATCTCCCGGGGGACCCAGCTCTGAGTCAGGAAGTTTTGTCCCTTGGATTTAGAAAAATGAAATCCGTGCTTTTGTAGCAGCGGCTTGATCACGTTGACGTCACAGAGATTCATGGAAATTCCACCTTTCGTGACGATTATACCGGATGCGGGGAGAACTTGCAAGGAGAAGTATCTTTTAAGAAATTTTAAATTGTGTCACAAACCTGTTGACAAAGTAACATTGTTATGGTACATTGTTACGCGAGGTGAGAATATGGATGATAATTTGATTACGAAAAAAGAGCTGCTGGAGCTCACCGGGATTTCCTATGGCGCCCTGTATCGCTGGAAGCGGATGAAGCTGCTGCCGGATGACTGGTTTATCCATCGCTCCACCTTTACCGGTCATGAGACCTTTTTCCCAAGAGACAAGGTGCTGGAGCGGGTGAAGCAGATCCAGCAGATGAAAGAATCCATGAGCTTGGAGGAGATTGCCCGGCAGTTCTCCCCAAAGGCCTCCGGCGAAATTGCCATGACGGCGGCGGAGGCTGCCGCAGCTGGAATCGCACCGCCTCCGATTATCAATCAGTATTTGGCGCTGCGGCCCACAGAACAGTTTGACTATGACGGGCTGTTTGGCCTGTATGTCTTTTCCGAATTGCTGCAGACGGGGGCGCTGAGCCGGGACGAAGCATATGAAGCTGCCCAAGCTGCGCAAAATACAGGGGATGTTTCAGAACCGGTGGTGTATCTGCTGCGAAAATACGGCGTTGTGTTCTGCGTAACAGCGGGTGAAATGCAAAAAATGATATTTGATCCACAGTCCACACTGGCGGCGTCCATTGTGGTCAGCAATAAAAAAGCGGCTCTGGCGGAGTTGCTGAAGAAGAAAGGAGTTTCTCTATGAATCAGGAAGAAATGAATCGTCAGGTGGACGACCTCACGGCCCAGGCCGACGAAATGAGTTCCCGACTGGAAGAGGCGCGGGAGGAGCGCAATGGACTTTTGCGGCAGCGGTTTGACCTGAAAGAGCAGCGGCGGTATTTCCGTGCCCAACTGCGGGAGGCTAGAACCGAGGGGAATTTGGAACGGATTGAAAAGATCGAGGCTCGTCTGACGGAATTGGAACATCAGCTGGAAGAGCTGGACGATCAGATCGAAACGCTGGAGGATGCCATCGAAGAAACCAGCGATCAGATTGATGATATCCTGGATGCGGTGGGGGATCTGGAGGACCTTCAGGATGAGGAACCGGAAGAAGGACCGGCGGCCCAGAATCAGAGCGACAAAATTACAGCAGCTATGAATCACCTCAACGGACTGCTTCAGAAGGGCTTCCAAAAGGTGGCGGATACCCTGGAGCAGATCGACTTTGAGAAGGTGGGCGAAAATGTCCAAACCGCCGCTAACAAAGCTGCGAAAACCGTGTCTGGCGTGGCCACAGATGCGGCAAAGACCGTGGAAAACGCCTGGAACGAGGCCAAGGAACAGCGGGAGAAGCCTGGTGGTGTAGGAGATTGCCGAATCTCCGGCAGCGGCACCATTGACGGCGGCTGCTATAATCGGATCTCCGCTTCCGGAGCCTGTAAGGTCTCCAGCGATGTGGTGTGCCGGGAACTGCGGGTATCGGGATCCTTCCGGGCCTGCGGCAGTGTGGACTGCAGCGGAGCGGTCCGTGCTAGTGGTTCCATGCAGTGTTCCGGGGATCTTCTGGCAGGCAGCCTCACCAGGTCCGGCAGCACCAAGGTGCAGCAGAATGTGGAGTGCGGTGCCGTGACTGTTTCTGGCGGCCTTCATGTGGGTGGAACCCTGAAGGGAACCACCATCCGGTCCTCTGGCGGCCTTCATGTCAAGGGCGATGTGGAAGCGGACAGCTTCATTACCACCGGAGCCCTGGAGGTGGACGGCATGGTCAATGCCGACGACGTCCAGATCCAGCTTTCTGTCAGCCAGAGCCGAGTGGGCGCCATTGGCGGATCTCAGGTTCATGTGACTCAGTCCTCCACGGCAGGTCTGCTTTCCTCCATTTTGAAGCCGGCAGCCGGGACCCTGAGCTGCGACAGCATTGAAGGAGACGAGGTGGAATTGACGGCGGTAAAAGCCCGGGTTGTCCGTGGCGCCAGAGTGACCATCCGCAGCGGCTGCGAGATTGAACAGGTGGAGTATACAGAGACCTGCACTGTGGACGGCAACGCCCATGTGGGAAACTGTGTCAAGCTCTGATTTCTCGAGCTGCTTGAAACCTGCATAATCTTCCCTCCCCGGGCATAGAGTTTCGGGGAGGGGATTTTATGCAGGAAACACTGATTGCCCTAGCGCTGAAGCGGGCGGGGTTTTCCAGCCTTCAGGCGTTTATGAAAGACAAGGGCCTACAGAGTGAGGAAGCGGCCCAGGAGGCATTGATGCCGTGGCTGCTGGGCTATGACCTATGGCGGGTGCAGCCAGGGGATACCTATACAAAGATTGCCCGGGAACTGGGGACCAGCGTTCGGGCTATTGCAGCTGCAAATCCGGGACGGGATCCCCAGGCATTGCCGGTGGGGACCTATCTGGTGATACCCTTGGGATTTCCTGTGGTGCCGGAGGATGTGCCGTATACTTGGCAGCTGACCCATTATGTGCTCCGGGGACTTCAGGCCCGGTATCCCTTTTTGCAGATGGATACCGTGGGATACAGCGTCTATGGCCGGCCCATTGAATCGGTGCGGCTGGGCCGGGGGAAACGGGTGGTTTACTGCAATGCGGCTCATCACGCCAATGAGTGGATCACCGTTCCGGCGGTGCTGAGTTGCCTGGAACAATATGCCCAAGCCGTAGCCTTTGGAGAGCAGCTTCTGGGGCTGGACGCCCAGGCCCTAAGTCGGGAGACGGTGTTACATTTGGTGCCTTTGGTAAATCCCGATGGGGTGGATTTGGTCAACGGTGCGGTGACGGAGCAGGAACGGGCTGCGGCAGAGGCCATTGCGGAGCAGTATCCCGACATCCCGTTCCCGGATGGCTGGAAGGCCAATCTTCGAGGGGTGGATCTGAATCTCAACTATCCGGCCCAATGGGATCAGGCCAAGGAGATCAAATACGGATTGGGCTTTACCGGTCCTGCACCTCGGGACTATGTGGGGCCGGAGCCTCTCAGCGAGCCTGAAAGCAGAGCCATGTTCAATACCACGGAGCAGCTGGATCCGGATCTGGTGATCGCCTGGCATACCCAGGGACAGGAGATTTACTGGAAGTTCCTGGACTTGCAGCCGGAAGGGGCAAGACAGCTGGGCCGTCAGATGGCCATTGCGTCGGGGTATGCGCTGGAGGATGTGCCCATGGCCTCGAGCTATGCCGGCTATAAGGATTGGTTTATCCAGGACTTTGACCGGCCCGGCTATACTGTGGAGGCCGGGCTGGGGGAGAACCCCCTGCCCATTTCCCAGCTGCCGGAGATCGTTCGGGACAATCTGCCTATTCTGCTGCTGGGTCTGTCTGGGGGAGATCCGGATTTCCGGGAACCGGAGCTTCCGGTGGCAGCCTATAATCCGCCACCGCCTCAGCCGGTTCCGTCAACGCAAAGAAATCCCAAGCAGCTGCCTGGGGGTAAAAACAGTTTGCAGACCACCTGGGGATAAACAAAGAGGCATCTGCTGTAGCAGCGGATGTCTCTTTGTTCGTTTCAACGCTATTCAGCAAGAGCAGGCGCGTCGGAGAGACCCAAAAGCCACTGGGCCATGTCTGCAACACCCTCCTTGGTTAGAGGAAAGATCCTGTCTCCGGCCATTTCGCTTTGCTCATAGCAGAGGGGACCGTACCAGTATTCTGCGTGGATCTCCTGGGTGCTAAGGTCCGGAGAGAGTTTGAAGCGGAAATTCTGACAGGAGCCATAGTAGATGTTGTCGTTGACGAAGGACGTCAGGTTGGGTACATATAGATTTTCCATTTCGTTTCCTCCTCAGGGGACGATCCGCAGACCCAGCAGCTTGGCCAGTTCCAGGGCCTGATTGAGGTTGACGGTCATATTTTTCAGCTTGTCCATGCTCCAGATGGCCCCGTCGATGGTACAGCCGGAGAAATCAAAGCCGGCAAGCGCAGTGCCGGAAAAATCACACCGGGTGAAAT
>CBCTLT010000071.1:0-6917 GCA_965147785.1 uncultured Oscillospiraceae bacterium | reverse complement strand
TGATGCTTCCGCTTTTTCCAAAGCCGGGAGCATTTTATTTTCACTTTTTTCAGGCAGACCCCTGTTTTTCTCGGAGAAAATGTCCGTTGTAAAGTGAACAGTATTTTTGGGAGATACCCCCCCAATTCACAAAAAATTGTCCGTTGTAAAGTAGGAGGGATTTTTTCCTGAGCGGGTACCAAGTTTTTGCCCGAAACTGTTCGTTGTAAAGTGAAGGAAGATTTTTATGTTCAGAAAAATCCTTTGTACAGTACCAAGTTTCCCGCTTGAAATGTCCGTTGTAGTTTGAAGGAGGCGAATACCAACATGGCTGAACGCACAAGACCGATCCGCATCGAGTTCTGCGTCACCGAGCAGGAGCGGCGGCTCATCCAAAACAAGATGGCGCAGCTCGGCACCAGGAACATGGGTGCATATCTCCGCAAGATGGCGATTGACGGTTACATCATCAAGGTGGATTACACCCAGCAGAAGAAACTGGCCGCAGCCGTCAGCCGGGCTGCCAGCAATATCAACCAGATTTGCCGCCGCATCAACAGCACCGGGCATTTCTATGCAGGGCAACTTTGGCGCGGATCGGGATGCCTACCTGAAAACGCTGATGCGCCCGGAGCTGCTGATTTTGGATGACCTGGGCGCGGAGCGTAACACCAGCTTCGGCAAGGAGCGCGTGTTTGATGTGGTCAATAAGCGTTTGTTGACTGGCAAACCGATGATCGTCACCACTAACATCCCACTCTCTGTGATGCAGAAAGCTGCCGATCTGGATGAGCGCCGCATCTATGACAGGGTTTTGGAGATCTGCGTCCCCATACAGTTTAACGGCGAGAATTTCCGAAAGGGCAACGCTGTGGAAAATGTGAAGCGGGCGGCGAAAATTTTGAACCAGGAAAATTGATGAACTTCTATTCTACGAAAGGGGCAATCACATGGATAATTCCATCGGCAAGGTGCCGATCCACCTGAAAATGACGCTCACGGCAAAGGAAGCCGCCGAGTACAGCAATATCGGAATCAATAAAATTGACAGTATGCTGCGTTCTCCAAACTGCCCGTTCGTACTTTTTGTGGGCAGCAAGAAATTGGTGAAGCGCAAGGAGTTTGAACAGTACATCAGTCAGGCGCTCGTGATCTGACATTGCATTTGAAAAATTCGCGGAGAAGCCTTGAGGAAAAGAGCACCATGCGCTATACTATATAGTGTAGTAGTGTGCTCTTTTCTTCTCTGCGGGAAAGGAGCTCGTCCACGGGAAAGAATCTCAAGGGAAAAGACTGCGGTAAGGGTATCTACCAAAGAAAGGACGGATTGTATAGCGCACGATTTGTTGATAGAGCCGGGAAGCGGCATGAGAAGTATTTTCAGACGCTGCCCGAGGCGCGAAACTGGATTGAGGACGCAAAGTACGCCGATAAGCACGATGATGTATTTGTGGCTACCGATACGACAGTGGATGAATGGTTTGAATTCTGGATTGAAAATATTGTCGGGGATCTGGCTCCCAACACGCTCAGAAATTACCGGGAACGCTATGTCCGCAATATTCAGCCGGTAATGGGGAAAATGCTGATCGCCAATGTAAAACCGATGCACTGCAAGAAGGTGTTCATCCAGATGGATGCGGATTACGCAGGTTCCACCATTCGTCAGGCATACATTACGATGGGGACAATGTTTAAGGCTGCGAGGATGAACGATCTGATTGCAAAGCACCCCATGGATGGCGTTCGGTTTTCAAAGCCCGTTCGCGCTGTGGATGATATTCACTATCTGACGCGGGAGGAACAGCGCCTCTTTCTCGAAACAGCACGGCGTTCCCACAATTACAACCAGTATGCGCTCATCCTTGAAACGGGATTGCGCACCGGGGAAATGATTGGCCTAACATGGGACGCAATCGACTTTGAGCGCCGGACGCTTACGGTGAACAAGACCTTGGAGTTTCGTCACGCACAGAAAGTTTGGCGTGCCGGGCCTCCCAAAACGCAGCAAAGCTATCGCACCATTCCTTTGACGGATAAAGCGTATGACATTCTGAAAGAGGTATGGGATAGCCGGAGCGGCAGAAAAGAATCCCCGCTGCTGTCGCAAACGCTGGAATATATGGACAGGCGCACTGGTGTTACCTCCCGGCTTGTGATGCGTGATCTGGTCTTTATCAACTGGCGCACAGAGGAACCGGCGAAAAACAGTTCCTATGATACCCACCTCTATAAGCTTTGCGATGAAGCGGGGATCAACCGCTTTTGTATGCACGCGCTGCGCCATACCTACGCAACCCGTGCGATTGAAAGCGGAATGCAGCCGAAAGTGCTGCAAAAGCTGCTGGGACACGCCAGCATCAAAACCACAATGGATCGGTATGTCCATGTGACCGATGAAACACTGGAACAGGCGGTCAAGCAATTTCAGCGCAGTAGCGTATGTTGATATAACTTCATACAAGTCCATGCGTAAATGGCGTAAAAATGGCGTAGTAGCCAAAACGCCAAAGTGCGAAAAACCTTGTAAATACAGCATTTTTTAAGGAGATGTAGAGATATATGAAATTAGGTATCGTGGGTCTTCCCAACGTGGGCAAGAGCACCCTGTTCAACGCCATCACCAACGCCGGCGCGGAAGCCGCCAACTATCCCTTCTGCACCATTGATCCCAACGTGGGGATGGTAACCGTACCCGACGAACGGCTGGAGGGCCTTCGGGATATGTACAATCCCAAAAAATTTACTCCTGCCGTGATCGAGTTCGTGGATATTGCGGGCCTGGTCAAGGGCGCATCCAAAGGAGAGGGCCTGGGCAATAAATTCCTCAGCAATATTCGTTCTACCGACGCCATTGTCCATGTGGTCCGCTGCTTTGAGGACAGTAATATTACCCATGTGGAAGGCAGCACAGACCCCCTGCGGGACATCGACATCATCAACCTGGAACTGGTCATGGCCGACATCGAAATGGTGGAGCGGCGGATCGAAAAGGCCAAAAAAGCCGCCAAGGGAGATAAAAAGTATCTTGCAGAAGCGGAGATCTTTGAAGGCCTGCTGGAGCACCTCAACGAAGGGAAAACCGCTCGAACCTACGCCTGCTCCGACGAGGAAATGGCTGTGCTTCAAACCTCGGATCTGCTGAGTCTCAAGCGGGTCATCTATGCCGCCAATGTGGACGAGGACAGCGTGGCCGATCCCACCGGCAATCAATACTATAATCAGGTGGCAGAACTGGCCGCCTCTGAGGATGCCCAGGTTCTGCCCATCTGTGCCAAGCTGGAGGCTGATATTGCCGAGCTGGACGACCCCGAGGAAAAGCAGATGTTTATGGAAGAGCTGGGGATCCAGGAGTCCGGATTGGACAAGCTGATCAAATGCTCCTACGCCCTGTTGGGTCTGATTTCCTTCCTAACTGCCGGATCCGACGAGTGCCGGGCCTGGACCATCAAGAAAGGTACCAAAGCCCCTCAGGCCGCCGGAAAAATCCATTCGGATTTTGAGCGTGGCTTTATTCGGGCCGAAGTCATCTCCTATCAGGATCTGGCCGATTGCGGCACATTGGCCAACGCCCGGGCCAAGGGTCTGATCCGTTCCGAGGGCAAGGAATATGTGATGCAGGATGGCGACGTGGTAAACTTCCTGTTTAACGTGTAAATTGTCAACGTAGCCTGCATAAAAATATGGGACGGGAATCGTACTGTGTACGATTCCCGTCCCATTGATTTTTCTCTATGCCAGGCTTTTTAAAGATACGGTTTCATTCTTTGACACGCCGGAAATCCAAAGGCAGCCATCAGCAGCACTGCCAGCAGGATCTCCACACCAACCACCAGCACTGTGATCCAGGTTTTGTTCAGACACGCTTTCGTATCCGCGTAGTTCCGGGAAATCAGATAGACATTGCTGGCAAACAGCAAAATCCAAAGGGGAGACGATGCCAGCAGCAGCATGGCACATTCCAGCAAAAAACTTAGCAAAATGAAATTGACGCCTAAAGCCGTTAATTCCAGGCCAGCCGCAGTTCGCTTTTTCCGCCCTTCCATCCGATTCCCTCCCTAGGATTCTATCTAGTATCAGTAGTTCTCTTTCCGAACCTCAAAATAGCTCTGGGGATGGGCGCAGACAGGACATACCTCAGGAGCCTTGGTACCCACCACGATGTGACCGCAGTTGCGGCACTCCCAAACGGTGACAGAGCTCTTTTCAAACACTGCCTTGGTCTCCACGTTGTGGAGCAGTGCGCGATACCGTTCCTCGTGGGTCTTTTCAATATCCGCCACCATGCGGAACTTGGCGGCGATCTCCGTGAAGCCTTCCTCCTCCGCTTCCTTGGCAAAGGTGGCATACATATCGGTCCACTCGTAGTTTTCGCCTTCCGCAGCAGCAAGCAGATTGGCCGCCGTATCGCCCAGGAGTCCCAGCTCCTTAAACCACATCTTGGCGTGTTCCTTCTCATTGTCAGCCGTCTGCTGGAAAATGGCAGCAATCTGCTCAAAGCCCTCTTTCTTCGCAGTGCTAGCAAAATATGTATACTTATTTCTGGCTTCGCTCTCTCCCGCAAACGCAGCGAGCAGATTGGCCTCAGTCTTGGATCCCTTCAATTCCATAATAAACGCTCCTTTCAGCAATATTTCGTGTTCTCACACAAATTCATCATACCGGTTTATTCCCATTTGTCAAGCCCTTTCGACGGTTATTTTTCCCTAACGGCAAAAGTTACGTTTTGTTTCTTATTTCCTCGGTAAAAAGTTCGCCAATTTCCGGCAATCTGTATTCGTCCTTGACATTTTTCGATTAAATGTTATAATGGTTTCAAAAGGTTACAAAACTTATTTGATAATTTATGATTTGTTTCCTTTTTGAAACCATTTCGGAGGTACATAGTATGACCGACACAAAACCCAGCCAGCGGAAAAAGAAAGGCCGCTTGGCGGCGCAAATTGCCGTTACTCTGGCCCTGGTTCTGGTGATTTCCATATACTTTTCCATGCTGGTTTCCGCGCAGAATGTCTACACCATTACAGATGGAGACACCGTCATTTCCCACAGTTCTTCCGCCACAGAGATCGATCAGGTACTGGCGGAGGCAGGCGTAGCCGTATCACAAAACGATCGGATCTCCACCACCTCCAACGGTAATACTACGGAAATCAAAATTCAGCGGAGCCGGGACGTGACCCTGAACTACGGTGGGGAGGAGATCTCCACAGCTACCTATGACGCCACTGTGGAGGAGCTTCTTGGCACTCTGGACCTCTCTCTGACAGAGGGAGATACCATGGTATGTGACGGTCGGAGCCTCTCTCTCAGCGATTCGCTACATGACGGCATGAACATTGACATTACACGGACTTCCGAGGAAACCGTCACGGAAACCGTTTCCATTCCCTACGACAGCGTTACCTTCCTGGATCCCACCATGGAGAAGGGTACCACCGCCGTAAAAACAGCGGGTGTTGAAGGACAGCAGGAGATCACTTATCTCCGGGAGTATGTGAACGGAGAACTGACGCAGGCCTCCACCCTGCGCACCAAGGTGCTCTCCGCCCCTGTTACCGAGGTTATTCTGATTGGCAGCGGAGAAAAGCTTCCTTCCGAAGCTGAAACAGCAATAACAGACGCTGCTGAGGAACCCGAGGAGGACGTCACCGAAGAAGTCTCTGCGGATGGCGAGGACACCGATACGGAAGCGGACACCTCCTATGAGGAAGCTGTAGACAGCGAGCCGGAATATGAGAAGCCCGAATACGAAGAGCCGGAATACGAGGAACCGGCGTATGAAGAGCCGGAATACGAAGAGCCCGAATATGAGGAGCCGGAATATGAGGAACCCGAGTATGAAGAGCCCAGCTATTCCGAAGATACCATCACCACCTCCAGCGGCGAAGTGCTCAGTTATGTGGACGTGTTGAGTGTGGAAGCTACCGCCTACTGCGGCGGCGGGACCACTGCCACAGGCACACCCGCTCGCTACGGGGCCATTGCCGTGGATCCGGACGTGATCCCTTATGGCACCAAAATGTACATCGTTTCCGACGATGGTAAATGGATCTATGGCGTTGCCACCGCTGAGGATTGTGGCGGTGCCATCAACGGATACATTATCGACTTGTATTTTGACGACTATGATACCTGCATCCAGTTCGGCCGGAGAAACTGCACGGTATACGTGCTGGAGTGGGGATAACAGAATGTATCAAGGGCCCATTGCAGAAACCAGTGATTCTGCAATGGGCCCTTTTCGTCACTCTTTGATTTGCAGCTGCATGGATGCGTAATGGTAGGCCTTTTTAAAGTCCTCCATTTCTCGGTAGCACTGCTCCAGCATGGCGTACAGGCTGGACATAAAATAGTTGCTGCCAGTGGTTCTGGCCAGCTGCTCCGCCTTTTCCAGCTGCTTGGCAGCCTGCTCATACTGATTATCCTTGATCTCCATCTGCCCCTGTAGCATCAGGTAGGCCGGCTTCGTGGCCTCCGAGAGCCGTGCAATGCTATCCATCTCCCGTTTGGCACTCTCCAGGTCTCCTTGGCCGATATAGTATTCCGCCATGGTCAGCCGGTAAAACTCTCCCAATCCCTGATCCTGATAGGCCGCCTGATAGTCATCCATGGCTTTCAGGAAATCTCCTCCCTGCTCCATGGTACAGCGAGCCACCAGCAGCAGTGCCTCGGTCCGAAAGGCAGCAGACACATAGATGCTCTCATCATTGTGGGCAATGGCCTCCTTCGCCAGCCGGATGGCTTCCTCATATCGTCCATCCGTCATGGACTTTTTGGATAGGCTGATCTTGGAACGGGCCAGGAGCAGCATGGCCTCATCCCGATAGCCTCCGTCCAGCTCCAGTCCTTCCAGCACCTGGAGGCAAGCTTCATACTCTCCCTCCCGGAACCGCTGCCGGGCACTGACCAGCTTGCCGGGCGTCAGCTCATCGCCT
>CBCTLT010000070.1:0-6918 GCA_965147785.1 uncultured Oscillospiraceae bacterium | reverse complement strand
ACACCGACTATGTCAGCGTTCTGGTGAAGGAGTCCGCCGGTATCACCGATCTTGCCACCCTGAAGGATAAGACCGTGGGCGTGTCCTCCGGTTCCACCTCCGCCAAGAGCCTGGTGAAGGCCATGATCGAGGAAGGCGTCATCACCGGCGAGGGCTTCGACGAGGAAACCTTTGATCCCTCCACCTGGACCGATGGCATCAGCTTTAAGCAGTATGATGACTATCCCTCTATCTCCACCGCTCTGGAAGCCGACGAGGTAGACGCTTTCTGCGTGGATAAGTCCATCCTGGCCGCCTACAAGACCGAAGGCCGCACCTATGTGGACGCTGAGTTCTCTCCTCAGGAGTACGGCATCGCCACCACCAAGGGCTCCGGCTTCTCCGCTCTGTGCGAAGACAAGGTCACCGAGTGGCTTGCTGACGGCACCATTGACGGTCTGATTGCTACCTACAATCTGGGTTAACTGAGAAAACGAGGCAGAGCGGCTGTCCTGGCGCTCTGCCCCGGATCAGAGGGCCCCGGCTGTGTCGGGACCCTCTGATTTGGGAACTATGTAATATGGAGGCGATGATATGGCAGGAATTTTTTCAGAAAGAGCCTGGAACAAGGTCTGGCTCTATCGGGAAGGCTTCCTGAAGGGCCTTCTCACCACCGCGGAAACTGCAGTGTTGGGTCTGGTCCTGGCCTTGATGCTGGGCATTGTGTTTGGTCTGATGGCCACCAGCCACAAAAAAATACTGCGCGCCATCAGCCGCGTCTATGTGGAGTTTATTCAAAATACGCCCGTGCTGCTGCAGCTGTGCTTTCTCTATTATGCCTTGGCGTTCTCCGGCAACAGCATCGGTATCTGGGCCACCGGTTTTATCGCCCTGGGCATCTATCACGGTGCCTATATGTCAGAGGTGGTTCGGGCAGGCATTCAGTCCATCCCCAAGGGCCAGTTTGAAGCGGCGCAGTCCCAGGGCTTTAACTATGTGGAACGGATGTACTACATCATCCTGCCTCAAAGCATCAAGATCATTTTGCCGCCCATGGTCAACCAGGTGGTAAACCTGATCAAGAACACCTCTTGCCTGTATATCATCGGCGGTACGGACCTGATCTCCATCACCTACAGCTTTGTCACCGGCGAGAATACCGGCGGTGCCTACGGCCCAGCCTATCTGGTCAGCGGCCTGCTGTTCTTTATCGTCTGCTTCCCCCTGTCCACTCTGGCCAGCAAGTGGGAGCAGAGCCTGAAAAACCGCGATGCGCGCAATAAAAATACGACCGAACCAGCTAGCGAGGAGGTGGAAGCATGAATACTCTGGAAGCCAGCCTCAGCATGCTGAAAAATCCGGCGATCCTGCAGTACATTTTTAAAGGTCTTGCTTTCACCCTGGTCATCTCTTTTGTAGCTGTGGTCCTGGGCATTCTCTTCGGCAGCATTCTGGCCCTGGTCCGGAACTACTGTACCGGCAAAACCAGAATCTTTAAATGGATTGCCACCGCCTACATCGAAATTTTCCGAAATACCCCGCTGCTGCTCTGGATTTTCATCTGCGTGGTGTTCTGCCCTTCTCCGGAGTTTCTGTCACGGCCCATGTTCACGCTGACCTCCGTGGAAGTTGGACTGCTGTTCAAAGCTGCAGTGGCGCTGATCCTGTTTACCTCTTCTGTCATTGCAGAAATCGTTCGGGGCGGCCTCAACGCGGTGGATCACGGCCAGTTTGAAGCCGGTCATTCCCAGGGCTTCAATACAGTGCAGATCATGATCTACATCGTCCTGCCCCAGGCCTACCGCAGCGTCATTCCTACCCTGCTCGGCCAGTGCATCACCACCATCAAGGATTCCTCCTACCTGGCAAACGTGGCCGTCATTGAGCTCATGAGCCGAGTCAAGAAGATCCTTGCAGCCGCCAATATGTACAACGGCACCGGTCAAATCAACGTCTCCGACGTATTTGTGCTGTTTGGTGCAGCCTTTGTGATCTACTTTATCATCAATTTCATTTTGTCCTGCACCGTACGGTATTTGCAGAATCGTTCCAAAAAGAACAAGCAAGTCACCGTGGAAATGCTTCCAACCGAATGATTAAAGCCCCCGGCTACGGCCGAGGGCTTTCTTTATATTTATCACTCTGTCCGCAGCGCTTCCACCGGATCCTTCTTGGCAGCTGCTTTGGCCGGGATCAATCCCGCCAACACTGTCAGCAGCACCGAGATGATCACCAGGATCACCGCGCCCTTCGCCGGCAGTCTCGCTACATCGTCGATGCCTGCCAAATGGTCAATAATCAGGTTGATGGGGATGTTGAGCAATACGGTAATGCCAATTCCCAGCACACCTGCAACCAGTCCAATGATCAACGTCTCCGCGTTGAACACCCGAGATACATCCCGCTTGGAAGCGCCAATGGCCCGCAGGATACCGATCTCCTTGGTCCGTTCCTGGACGGAGATCAGCGTAATCACACCGATCATAATGGAGGACACCACCAAAGAGATTCCCACAAAGGCAATGAGCACATAACTGACCACATTTACAATGTCCGTCACCGAGCTCATCAGCAGTCCCACATAGTCGGTATACTGGATCACCTGATCCTCATTTCCGGCTGCGGACTGCTCCTCGTTGTAGGCATCCAGCGCATCGGTGATGGCTGTTTTGTCCTCAAAGCTGGCAGCATAGAGGCTGATGGCGCTGGGTTCCTCCAAAGAAGCGGCATGGAGCAGATTCATATTTTCCTCGTAGGAGGAATCCGAGACTTTCGGTTCCTCCTGGTCTTCTCCATCTCCCAGTGCATCCAGTTCCGATTGTTCCAGCAAACCGTTGGCGATCAGGATCTCCGCCTGCATTTCCGGTTCCATGGCCGCAAGCTGGCTCTGGTATTCTTCCGGCATTTCCCCAATCACTTCCGTCACCAGTGCTGTCTGGGCCTCGTTGAGTCCGGAAGCGGCTGTATCCGTTTCAGCTTGGCTCTCAGTCACAGCTTCCGCTTCCTCGGTTCCCGGGAACGGAAGGCCTGTAAAGACGTCGGTATTCGGGTCCTCCTCCTGAGCACGCAGGATCTCGCTGTCTTCCACCTGTTCAACGACATATTCCGTCAGCTCCGTGGTGTAGCCAATGGTCCCATACTCACTGCCATTATCATCCACCGTCTGTAGAACACCAACTACTTGAAGCGTCTCCGCCTGATCCACCAGCTGCTCCATATAGTCCTCGTCCTCCCGCATATCCAGGTAGGTGCCATCCTCCTGCTTTTCATAATATGCGGTGGGCAGGACCAACCGAAGATCCAGGTCCATCAGATCCTCATAGGTGTAGGTGGATTCCACGTCCTCAATGGCAACTGCCCCTTCCGCAGATCCGCTTTCCATGATCTTCTGCTGGTTTTCCAGAATGCTGTCCCGGAGCGCCTCCGTATCCCGAAGGCCCAGAGCATAGAGGGTGTAATCCGTGATCTCATTGTTTTCGTTGACAATCAGCACCACTTCGTTATACGCCGAAGGCCAGTCTCCCGCCACCAGCTCATAGTCACTCTCCCGCATGCTCTCGCTGTCCACCAATTCTGTGCAGACGCCGATGTTGTTCATCTGCATTCCGGAAGCAATGTCGCCCATGCCGATCTCCTCCAGCACAGATACGGGATTCACACGGTGGACACGTCCCGTGTCCGTTGTAGTGTAGATTCCAATCTCCGTGGGATAGGAGTATTTGATTTCCGAACACAACTCCGCAATCTCATTGCCATCCTGCTCCAGATAAGCCTTGAAGCTGGCCAGATCGTTGGTGGTGATCTCCTGCATGATGGAGTCAATCATGCTGGTCATGATATTGCTGGAATGGACAAGGCCGTCCTCATGGGGTTCTGATTTCTGGACCCCCAGCATGGTGCTCATCATGGAGCTCATATCCATGGTAGCCTGCTGTATGGTGATGGGGTAGGAGGTCAGGGTATCCTCCTCCAGATCATCAATATAACTCTGAATGCCATTGGACAGAGAAAGAATCAGGGCAATACCAATAATTCCGATGGAACCGGCAAAGGCCGTCAGGATGGTCCGACCCTTTTTGGTCATCAAATTGTTGAGAGACAGGCTCAGGGCTGTCAAGAAGGACATGGAGGGTTTCTTCCCCAATGGACCTTCCGCTTCTTTCTCGGTTTCCTGCTGGGGATCATAGGGCATGGTGTCCGAGATGATCTCTCCGTCCAGCAACCGGACGATCCGGGTGGAATACCGCTCCGCCAGTTCCGGATTGTGGGTAACCATCACCACCAGCCGGTCCTTGGCCACTTCCTTCAGAATCTCCATGACCTGCACGGAGGTCTCGGAATCCAACGCGCCGGTGGGTTCATCCGCCAGCAGGATCTCCGGATTATTGACCAGGGCCCGGGCAATGGCCACCCGCTGCATCTGTCCGCCGGAGAGCTGGTTGGGCATTTTCTTCATCTGATCTCCCAACCCCACCTGTTTCAGGGCATCCTTGGCCCGTTTTCTTCGTTCCGTCTTGGATACGCCGGACAAGGTCAGGGCCAGCTCCACATTGGACAGCACCGTCTGGTGGGGAATCAGGTTGTAGCTCTGGAATACAAAGCCCACCGCATGGTTGCGATAGGTGTCCCAGTCCCGATCCCGATATTCCTTGGTGGATCTTCCGTTGATGATCAAATCCCCCGAGGTGTAATTATCCAGGCCGCCGATGATGTTAAGCATAGTGGTTTTTCCACAGCCGGATTGCCCCAATATGGAGACAAACTCACTTTGCCGAAAGGCAATGCTGATCCCCTTGAGGGCTTTGACGGACTCTCCCCCGGAGGTATAGTCTTTTGTGATCTGTTTCAGTTCCAGCAACGAAGGTGCTCCTTTCTCCCAAAACATGCAATATGATGTATCATATCACAGGAAGCTGTAAAAGATGTAAACAATTTTTGAACAGAGCAACTGTTGACACCAGAAATTTTTTATTGTAAAATGTCAAAAAAGAAAGGGGGATGCTGTCATGGATCTGGATTTTAGACGAGAGGGCTTTTTTCATCTGCTTCAACAGTTCCGGCGCATCCATTGGGGCGCTGAGCTTCAGACCATGACACAGGCAGAGTTCATGGCTGTCTCCGCCATTCGCAGGGGCCATGAGGCCCAGCCGGACAAGCCTGGCGTCTACGTCTCCTCTCTGGCGGAGGATCTGATGGTTTCCGTTTCTATGGTGTCGAAAATGCTCCGCACCCTGGAGGAAAAGGGTTGGATCCTGCGGACCGTGGATCCGAAAAGCCGCCGGAACACCTTTGTGTCTTTGACCGACGAAGGACGGGCTTTGCACGATCAGGAGCAGGAACGCAATGCCCTGGTCAACCAACGCGTGTTGGAAAAAATGGGCCAGGCGCGTATGGCTCGGCTGCTCTCCGACGCGGAGATGCTGGCAAAATGCTACGCTGAGGAGCTGGGATCCCGCTGACCTCTTGCATTTTCTCAAAAGTGTGTTATAATCGACAGGACGCACCTCGGTGCGTCCTGAATTTGTGTGACAGTTCGCGGCCCTCCTGTCAGAAAACAAAACCAGGTTGATACCCATTGGGTGTCTGCTGGGGCGCGTTGCGCCCTTTTTTCTGTTCTTCGGGGCCTTGGGAGGAAGTTTTATTGTACTATTTACAGGCAGAAGCCAGCTTTGACGCAGCCCATTTTTTAAAGGGATACGCAGGAAAATGCCGGAATCTTCACGGCCATCGCTGGCGGGTCGTGGTTGCCATTCAAGGGGCAGCGCTCCAGTCCGACGGTTCTCAGCGCGGTATGCTGACAGATTTCGGAGATCTAAAATCTGATTTGAACCGTATGACAGAGGAATTTGACCATGCTTTGCTTTTAGAACAGGATTCGCTAAAGCCCGAAACGCTGGCAGCCCTGCAATCGGAAGCGTTTCGTATCGTAACGCTTTCCTTTCCCACCACCGCAGAGAACATGGCCCGTTACTTTTATGATCGGCTGACGGACCAGGGCTATTCGGTCCGGGATGTCTCTGTCTATGAGACTCCTACCAATTGTGCCTGCTATAACGGAAAAGAGGAGGCGGGAACCGTTGTCCAATTATAATGTGGCCGAGACCTTTCTCAGCATCAACGGGGAAGGGACCAAAGCCGGACAGCTGGCCTTTTTCATTCGTTTTACCGGCTGTAATTTGAAATGCGGCTACTGTGATACCGCCTGGGCCAACCAGCCCGGAGCACCCTTTACCCCCATGAGCCAGGAGGCGCTCTATATGGCGCTGAAGGAGAGTGGTGCGGAAAACGTCACCATCACCGGTGGAGAACCCTTGCTCCAGGAGGATATTTACTCCCTGCTGGCTCTGTTTTGTCGGGATCCCCAGCTCTATGTGGAGGTAGAGACCAACGGCAGTCTTCCGCTGAAACCTTTTATGGACATTCCCAACCGTCCTGCCTTCACCATGGACTACAAGCTGCCGGGCAGCGGGATGGAACGTTTTATGTACCCAGAGAACTTCGACGTTCTCGACAAACGGGACACCGTCAAATTTGTATGTGGTAGCCGTGAGGATCTGAACCGGGCCCTGGAGATTATCCAGGAATACCAGCTGATTCATCGTACCAGCGTATACCTCAGCCCCGTATTCGGGAAAATACAGCCAGCGGAGATTGTGGAGTTTATGAAGGAAAACCGCCTCACCGGCGTAACGCTGCAGCTGCAGCTGCACAAGTTTATCTGGGATCCGGAACAGAGGGGGGTGTGATCGCATGATCGACAAGGAAGCCATCGCCTATCACATTCGCGGAATTTTGGAAGCCTTGGGCGATGATCCGGACCGAGAGGGCCTGCGGGAAACGCCCCAGCGGGTGGCCAATATGTACGAAGAGGTCTTTCAGGGCATGAACTATACCAATGCGGAGATTGCCGCCATGTTTGACAAAACCTTTGAGGAGGCC
>CBCTLT010000069.1:0-6961 GCA_965147785.1 uncultured Oscillospiraceae bacterium | reverse complement strand
ATCGCCACGTTCTGGGCCAAGGACCGGGACGACATCTACTGGGGCTACAATATGGCCGGCATGTACGGCCGTGACGAAGTGATGGAGGGCTGGGCAGGCGGCCTGGAAGGCGGCGCATATCGGCTGCAGCCGGTGTTTGCGGAGATGTATCCGGAGACGGTGGATATGGATCCCCTGCCTCTGAGCGAGTATTCCCTCCATGCCATCGGTACCCCCATCGTGGAGGTGGGCGGTGACCTGAAAACAGCCCGGGCCCTGTATTATTCCACGGGCATGCTGTACCGGCGCATTTCTTCCAACGGAAAGCAGATGGCGGTGTGGATGCTGGAACGGTACGGTGAGGACTACGTCCGGGAGGACGGGTTCTGGAAGATCCTCCACGAGTGCGTGCTCAACGACGCTGGCGGCGCTCAGGATGTGACGAACTTCGCCATTGACTGCATGAACAAGTTCAGCGGTAAGGGTCCTGGCGGGCCCGGCGGAGGTGGACCTGGGGGAAAGGCGCCGGAAGGCAAGGGACCTGGAGGTCCTGGCGGAGCACCCGGTGGACAAGGCGGACCTGGTGGACCCAGCGGCGCACCCAAGAAGGGGCAGGCCTATTCCAAGATGGCTGGCGGACCGCCCAAGGGCAGCATGCCTGCATCTCACCAGACCTGGTCGCCCATCCAGCCTGCCCAGGATTCCACCCCCTGGCCGGAGCCCTTCGAGACCCTGGATAACGTGAAGACCCACTATGTGGTGGGCTTGGGTGAAAACAAGGGCGCTGTGCCCAAGAAAAAGCCCTGACAGATGCAAAGAAACACATTAAATCCAAAAGAGTTGAGGTTAAAAATGCGCAATATGAAGGTCATTACCAAGCTATTCACCATTTGTCTTGTATTGTCACTGTTTGTTTCCTTGTTTGCCGGCTGCAGCAATTCTGATACGACATCTATGGAAAGCCAGAGTGCTGTTTCTCAGGAGTCTACAGAGACTACGGAGCAAGAGACCGCTGAAGCGTCTTCTGTGCAGGAGGCTACACTTGTAATGGATTCTGCTGCAGAGGCAGAGGCGGCTGCAGAGCAGGAAACCCAGATTGCAGAAATTCAGGATTTGGTCATTGAGAATCCCTATACATTTCCTCTGACAGATTCCGATATCACGCTCACTATGTGGTGCGATCTGATCCCGCCACTATTTAACCATATGCCCAACGGCATGGCAGACAATCTGGTCTACCAGACCCTCCAGGAGCGGACCGGGGTCAATCTGGACATTACCAGCACCGCCATCACTTCCGCTTCCGACCAGGTCAGTTTGATCATCGCTTCTGGCGACTATCCAGATATCTGGTCCGGCTTTGCCACTTACTACACCAACGGTATGGAAGAAGCTGTGGAAGAGGAATTAATCTATAATTTGGCGGACTATAAAGAAAACTTCCCCTCTTTCTTCAGCATCATCGACAACTACGATACTTACGGGAAAAATGCTTACACGGATTCCGGTATTGCCGCTGTTCTCAACGGCATCTGGACCGCCCCGAAGGTAGATGTAGGCCTCACAATCCGGAAGGACTGGTTTGAGGCGCTGGATATGGAAGTACCCACCACACTGGATGACTTCCATGAATTGCTGACCATTTTCAAGGAGCAGTATGGAGCTACTTATTTTATGAACCAAAATTCCAGCGACCCGGTAAACTCTTTTGCCCAGTGCTTCGGTGTTATCGGTAACGCAAACGATTCTTCCACATACGCCTATTACATGGCCAAGGATGGCGTTCAGGTGGCATTCAGTCCTCTGGAGGAGGGATTCCGGGATTATCTGGAGACCATGCAGACCTGGTACAAGGAAGGACTGATCTACAGCGACTTTACTAGTGCAGTGGACAATATTCCTGATTCTAGCCTTCTATTTGACGGTGAGATTGGCGTTACCTATTACACCGTGGCAAACTACACCACTTTGATGGAGCAGGCTCCCGATGGCGATACCTTTGATTTGATGCCTGTGGACGTCCCTGTCCAAGTGGAAACTGGCGAACCTGTTCATCTGGGCCGTCAGGTGGAGTACACCTCCGCCAAGGGATTCTCCTTGAGTACCAATCTGGATGATGACAGTGAAGAATTCCTGGCAGCCTGCCAGATGCTGGACTACCTCTAGACCGACGAGGGGTCTGAGCTTTGCAACTATGGCGTGGAGGGAGAGACCTTCACCTATGGAGAAAACGGCGAACACGTCTGGACGGATTTGATGCTAAATAACCCCAATGGCCTGGCTTATTCCTGGTGCCTCAACTGCTATACCCTGGGAGCAGGCTCCTTCCGAATTGATTCCACCCGGACTATGAACAACTATGGAGAAAATGAACTGAACATGGTGGACGTGTGGAACAATACGGAAAATGATACGGCGGACTGCCTGACGAGTAATCTGAGCCTGACTTCTGAGGAAGCTGCAACCTACAGCGCAATTTTCAGCGATATTCGCACCTATGTGCAGCAAAGTATTCTGGAGTTCATCACCGGAACACGGGATATCAGTGAGTACGATCAGTTTGTGGCAGAGATTGAAGGAATGGATATTGCATCCTGCACGCAGATCCTGCAAGATGCCCTGGACCGCTACAATATGCGGTAATTGGAAGGAAAAATTTTTTCGATGCAATGGCAGCCGGAACCGAATATCGGTTCCGGCTGTTAATGTCAAACAAAATTTTGCCGCTTGTTTTTGTGCAATTCCGTAAGGAAGTTCTCATTTTCCCTGAATCGATTGACAGGATATTATGTAGTCGGTATAATACTTAGTATACAAACTTTGGAAGAAATTTCATTGACACACCAATTAAGGAGGGATTTCATGAAAGAATTCAGCCCCATGGAACTTCTGGAGCGTTTGGAGTGGCGCCGGGAGATCCGCAACATTATGGGCAGAATCTCCCATGACTACGCGGTCAAGCAGGAAGCGGAGGTATATCACCGCTACTTCAGCAAACGGGAAGATGTCTGCCTCGGTCTGAACGATGGGTACTATAAGGGCGCCGAAGCTGTGGCCGGCTACTACAAGGCGCTAGGCGACGAGATCAAGTTGTCCTCAGAGCTGATCCAGAAGCTGTTTCCCAAGGAACTAGGAGACAAGACCGAAGAAGAGATCTACGGCGTGGGTATGATTACCTATCTGCCCTTTGAGTCCCAGGTCATTGAAATCGCCGACGACGGTCAAACCGCCAAGGGAATGTTCGTGGTTCCACTTGCCATTTGACGGCGGCCGGTCCTGTGGCCAACTGGATTTTTGGTTGGGCTGCGGTGGACTTTGTCCTGGAGGCAGGGGAGTGGAAGATTCTGAATCTGCTGCTGGTGTTCAATGTGGACCATCAGTGCGGCGTACCCTTCTGCGCAGAGGAGAAGGTATTCGAGCCTGTGCCCGGACTGGAAGCAATGGCGGAGTTTCATATGCCTGCGCCCAATGTACCGAAAAAGGTGTTTGAGACCTTTTATCCGGACCGACCCAAAACAAAATCCCCCAGGTGCCCGGAACCCTACGAAAGCTTTGACAAGACCTTCAGCTATGGGATTTGAAAGGAGGATGGCAAATGGAAAAATTCAAAGAATATAAGCGGGAATTTACCGATGAAGAGATGATCCTCCATGCCTGGGATAAAGAAATGATCCAAAATCTGGTGAGCCGTTTTGTACTGTACTGGGGCAATGGCGATACCCAGCAGGCCATTGATGAGCTGTGGGTCAAGGAGCCGGAGCATGTTGCGGACGCCTCCTTCGGAACCAACACAGGCTTTTTTGTGGGGATTGATGAAGTCAAGCGTCACCTGGTAGACGAATACCAGGCTGCGGAGCAGGAAACCCTGGACGCCTGGAAGGCGGCAAAACCCGGAGCCTACGATAACGCGGAATTGGGTCTTGGCATGACGGCCATGCACTCCTGTACGACGCCTTTGCTCTATATCTCGGTAGACGATAAATACGCCAGATACCTGGGATATGATCTGGGCATTTCCGGTAAAGGCAAGCCCGACGGCACCGCGGACTGCTATTTTGAAGTGGCGCTGCTGCTCATTGAGCTGGTTCGGGAAGTTGACGGCTGGAAGATCTGGCATATGGTAGAACAGCATGACTTCTCCATGGAGAGCGGCAAAAACTACAACGAAGTGAACACCGTGATTGAGGGCTATGATCCTGCGTCTCGGTTCTACGGGGATCCTACAGTGAAAAAAGAAGTATATGACAACCAGTTCGGCTGGGAGTATCTGTTCTATGATATGCCCCGTCCCTTCAAAACCTATGACGAGGACGAGGGATACGGTCCCAAGGGCAAGGTAGGCCGCAAGTTCTACGAGCGCCTGGAAATGATGTAAGGAGGAGCGAGTATGAATAAAAACAAAAGCCTCCATGAACGGGTCGCCGCCGTTGTGGCGGGACAGAAGGTGGAAGAGTTAAAGGCACGTCATGCCTATCTGCACGGGGTCAACCGGGGCCGTGAGGAATACGGCACCTTCTGGCTTCGGTCGGATAATTCCACCTTTGGACATACCTTCGGCCGCATGATGGGCTATAAAGAACTGGTTCCGGCCCATTTTGGACAGCCTTTGAAGGCCCATGCCTTTGCGCCTTCGGATGAAGAGGTGGGAATGACCGTACCCAAGGATGACAAGGGCGACAGTGGTATGCCCTTTGAGACTGCCACGGAAAAAGAGATTCAGCGCCCCACCAAGATGAAGGAAATCTATGGCCTCTTTGAACTCTATGGTCACAATCCCGATACTTTTGGTCAGAGTTGCCATGTGCTGGCGTCTCCTGTGATTGAGGTGGCGGATGACGGGAAATCTGCCCGCAGCTTCTACCTGACCCCTGGCACCATGATGAGTGTCAACGGACCCAAGGGCGGACGTTCCGGCGGATGGTTGTGGGAGCGGTATGGCTCCGACTTTGTATACCGGGACGGACGCTGGTGGTGGTTCCATGAGCAGGTGTGCCCGGACATCGGCGACAGCTACGACGAGACCAACTGGGCTCAGGATCGCTTCCGCAAGTACCTCTCCGGTGAACTCAATGTGGGCAACTGCTCCGGTCCTCCCAGAAGTGGGATTTCTGATCTTCGGCAGGCTCACAATGATATCAGCATTATCCAGACGGTGCAGGATACGGTGCCAGCACCGGAGCCCTATGAAAAGCTGGACGAGGATCATACCTATTCCCCTGGTTGTGCGGAGTTTGAGAATATTCCGCTCTATCCCAACAACAAGGGCTTTGGTGATCCGCTGTTCTAATTGTATGATTCAAAAAACGCCGCCGCAGATCGTTGCTTCTGCGGCGGCGTTTTATCATAGGTTCTTATTTGTGATACAGACGGTTTACCTCATATTGGGGCTCACAGCTGACGTTGATGCCCAATCGACGCAACAGGGATTCGTCCTCCTCGCTGAGTATCACGGAGAAATGGGCGTCACTGCCCTTGAGACCGGGCAGCTGCTCCTTGGCCAGCTGAGCCACAGGATTGGTCAGCGCTGAGATGGTTAGAGCCATAAGTACCTCATCCGTATGGAGTCGGGGATTCCGGTGGAGCAGATACTGAGTTTTGAGTTCGCAGATCGGTTCAAGCACCTGGGCGGAAATCAAATCAAAATGGTCGTCGATGCCGCCCAGAGCCTTCAGAGCATTGAGTAGAAGGGCAGAGGCTGCACCAAGTGTATCAGAAGTTTTCCCGGTTACAACTTGACCGTCGGGAAGAACCATGGCTCCAGCAGGTGCGCCGGTGGTCTTGGCCTTCAGCAGTGCGGCGGAGATTGCCGGGCAAAGTTCGGTGGTGACAGCCGCCTGGTTCATCAGCAGTTCTAGCTTGCGGATAGGTTCGTCGTCGCACTTGCCCTGAATCCGCTCTACACAGGCAGTGTAGTAGCGCCGCAGAATTTCACGCTTGGAGGCCATGCGGCACACGTCGTCGTCCACGATGCAGTAGCCAGCCATATTTACGCCCATATCTGTAGGAGAACGGTAGGGCGAAACGCCCTGGATTTTTTCAAAAATGGCATTCAGTACAGGGAAAATCTCCACATCCCGATTGTAGTTCACTGCCGTTTCCCCATAGGCTTCCAGATGGAAAGGATCAATGAGATTCACGTCGCTGAGATCCACTGTGGCTGCTTCATAGGCCAGGTTTACCGGGTGCTTCAGGGGCAGATTCCAGATGGGGAATGTTTCGAATTTGGCATATCCGGCGGTAATACCACGCTTGTGATCGTGATAGAGCTGGGACAGACAGGTGGCCATCTTCCCGCTGCCAGGGCCTGGTGCAGTAACTACCACCAGGGAACGGGTGGTTTCGATATAGTCGTTTTTGCCTAGACCTTCATCACTGACAATGTGCGGGACGTCCGAAGGATAACCTGCAATGGGATAGTGCCGGTAGCACCGGATACCCAAAGAGGTAAGACGCTTAAGAAATGCGTTGGCAGAGGCTTGCCCGTCGCACCGGGTCAGCACCACGCTTCCCACATAGAGTCCCAGACTGCGAAAAATATCAATGAGCCGAAGCACGTCGTCGTCATAGGTGATGCCAAGATCTCCGCGGATCTTGTTCTTCTCAATATCCTCGGCGTTGATGGTGATGACGATCTCCACATCGTCCCGCAGCTGCTGCAGCATACGAATCTTACTGTCCGGTTGAAATCCGGGAAGCACACGAGAGGCATGGTAGTCATCAAACAGCTTGCCGCCAAATTCCAAATATAGCTTGCCGCCGAATTCTTCAATGCGTTTCAAAATCTGTTCGGACTGGGTTTTCAGGTATTTTTGATTGTCAAATCCAACTGCGTTCATACATTCCGCTCCCCTTGTGTTTTCTTTTAGTATATCACATTCCGTCGGCTTTTGGAAGGGGAAAGCGGTTGACCGAACGAGCCGCCTGTGGTAAAGTAGGCAAGAGTAAAAGGCTTCGCGTGGAAGGGAGGGGAATGTCTATGCCT
>CBCTLT010000068.1:0-7010 GCA_965147785.1 uncultured Oscillospiraceae bacterium | reverse complement strand
AGTGCAGCGTGGGCTGGCAGCGAGGCGTATATCCTACGGAACAGACAGCGGAGGAAGCACTGGCTCTGGGCGAATTGTTTGTGGAGGAACTGGAAGGGAAAATCGTTGCAGCTGCCAAGATCAATCAAACCCAGGTGCCGGAGTATGCATACGCTCCCTGGGAATATTCTGCTCCGGATCGGGAGGTTATGGTACTCCACACCCTGGTGGTGGATCCCGGATGCGCAGGGAAGGGCAGCGGCAGACGGTTTGTCCAGTTTTATGAGGAATATGCCGCGGCCAATGGCTGCCGATATCTGCGTATGGATACCAACGAGATTAATACCGCAGCGCGAGGACTGTACCGGAAGCTGGGATACCGGGAGGTGGGAATCGTGGACTGTGAATTTAACGGGATTCCCGGCGTCCATTTGGTTTGCCTGGAAAAATATCTGGGAGAATAGACGGATTCCGCGCACATGTAGGTAAAATGCCTTCAAAACAGACACTTTGAGACAAAAACAAGAAGACTGTCACAATTTGCAACAGGAAAGCAGAAAATGAAACCGTAAAAATAGTTGCATTTCCAAATGAAATCCTGTAGAATGAAAAGGTGAAATTCATTAATTAGGAGGTTATCTCATGACGCATCCTGAATACCCCACGTTGTTCTCCCCCGTGAAGGTAGGCAATGTGGTGTATAAAAACCGTATTTTCCAGGCTCCCGCAACTCCGCATCTTCTGCAGACGGACGAGCCCTATCCCACCGATGCTTATCGTGCCTATTATGTGGAAAAAGCCCGCGGCGGAACTGCTTCCGTCACCATTGCCGGCCACGATATGAACTCTTTGGCCCCCTTCAAGCCCGGTTGGCACAATCTGGACCTCCGGCAGACCACCTATCATCGCTACTGGCAGAAGTGTGTGGATCAGATCCATTTCTACGGCGCCAAGGCGGCCATTGAGCTGCTGGCCTTCTTCTATTCCGGCTGGACCGGCGGAGAAAAGGGCAAGGGCGAGCACTTCTTCTATTCTGTGGATGGCACCCCTGGTCCCGACGGCTCCGAGCGTCCCCAGCTGACCCGAGAGGCCATGGAGGCCATTGCTGAGGACTATGCCAATGTGGCCCAGGCGGCTGTGGATGTAGGCTTCGACTCTATCCTGATCCATGGCGGTCATGGTCTGGTCATCAACCGGTTTATGAGCCCTCTGTTCAACAAGCGTACCGACGAGTTCGGCGGCTCCTTCGAGAACCGCTGCCGTTTCCCCATGATGATTTTGGATGCCATTCGGAAGAAGGTTGGACATAAGATCCTCATTGAGTACCGCATCTCCGGCTGTGAGCTGGCGGATGAGGTGGGTTATCCCAACGCGGATCAGCAGCTCAAGCCCGAGGATATTGCGGAATTTTTGCGGATGGCTGGCGACCGGATCGACATTGCCCATATCTCTGCCGGCAATATGTCTATTCCCGGCACCGAGGCCATTATGCATCCCACGATTTTCCACAAGCCTGCCCAGAACGCCCGGTTTGCTCGGAAGATCAAAGAGCTGGGGGTTCCCCAGAAGGTGCTGACTCTGGGTGCGTTCCAGGATCCCAAGCTGATCGAGGAAACGCTTGCCACCGGCGGTGCTGACTTTGTTGCTATGGCCCGTGGTACCATTGCCGATCCCGAGATGCCTGAAAAGGCCCGGCATGGCCAGGAGGATGAGATCATCCCCTGCATCAAGTGCTTCCACTGCCTGGAGTACCAGAAGCCCTCTACCAAGGCTTTCGCATGTTCCGTCAACCCCACCGTGGGCCGGGAGAACCAGCTCAAGGATCTGATTCCCCCTGTAGGCGAGAAGAAGAAGGTTGTGATCATTGGCGGCGGTCCTTCCGGTATGGAGGCAGCCATTGTAGCGGCAAAGCGCGGTCACGATGTAACCATCTATGAAAAGGCGGATCGTCTGGGCGGTAAGTTGGTGTTCTCTGAGCAGGTATCCTTCAAGTATGATCTGGCCAAGTTCATGAACTATCAGATCAACCTGGTGAAGAAGCTGGGTGTTAAGGTGGTCCTCAACACCGAGGCCACGCCAGAGATGATCGAAGGCCTGAAGGCGGATTGGGTTCTGGCTGCTGTTGGCGCCAACGCTTTTGTTCCGCCCATTCCCGGCACCGACGGCCCCAATGTGATGATCGCCGAGGAGTGCTATAAGCACATCGACGAAATCGGCAAGAAGGTTGTCCTCATCGGCGGAGGCGAGGTCGGCTGTGAGACCGCACTGGCTCTGGCTGAAAAGGGCAAGGAGGTCTCCATTATCGAGATGCTGCCGGAGCTTTGCCCCGAAACCTTCCACCTGACCCGTGGCGTCATGCTCGGGAAGATGGAAAAGTGCGTCAAGTCCTACACCAGCGCTCGCTGCACCGGTATCACCGAAAAGGGCGTGGCCTTCGTGGACAAGGACGGCAACGAGCAGTTCCTGGAGGCGGATGTGGTTGTCATGTCCTCTGGTATGCGTCCCCGTCAGGATCTGGCGGAGAGCTTCCGCATGACAGCTCCCGACTTTATGCCCATCGGCGACTGCGTGATTGCCAAAAATGTCCGTACTGCCACCAGAATGGCTTTTGACGCCGCTGTGCGCATCTAATCCAATACTAACGGAACTCCGGTGCCAGGATCTGGCACCGGAGTTTTCTGCTTCCAAAGTCACATTGTATCCGAAGGATTGGGCAGTTGCATCAAAACAGGGGTTATGGTAACCCATCCCCAGTATGCAGGGGTGTCGATGGAATACAAATGGATGAAACACAATATATTGATCCCGTAAATAATATGACACAAAATGTTGTTATTTTGTTCTTGCATTCCCGAGGCAGTATGCTATAATAGTGCCTGCTGTGAATGACGCTTATTACTGCAACGTGGAGGATGAAGAAATGCAAGTCGTAAAAAGAGATGGGACCATTGTTGCATTTGATCGGAGCAAGATCATTGCGGCCATTGAAAAGGCGAATGCCTCTGTAGAAGATGAGGACCGGATCACTGCGGAGCAGATCGAGCAAATTGCCCAGTGTATCGAGAGCCGCCGCAGAAATCGGCTGCTGGTGGAAGACATTCAGGATATGGTGGAGTCCAAGCTTATGGCGCTGGGCAAATACGCCCTGGCCAAGAGTTACATCATCTACCGCTATAACCGGGCGCTGGTGCGGAAGAAGAATACCACCGATGAGAGCATTTTGAGCCTGCTCCATAACACCAACAAGGAGCTGGCAGAGGAAAACAGTAATAAAAATACTGTTATTGCGTCTACCCAGCGGGACTATATTGCAGGAGAAGTTTCCAGAGACCTGACCAGGCGGATCCTGTTGCCGGAGAAGATCTCCAAGGCCCATGATGAGGGTGTGCTGCATTTCCACGACGCGGACTATTTTATTCAGCCTATTTTCAACTGCTGTCTTATCAATATCGGGGATATGTTGGACAACGGTACCATGATGAACGGAAAAATGATTGAGTCCCCTAAGAGTTTCCATGTGGCCTGCAATGTGATGACGCAGATCATTGCCAATGTGGCGTCCAACCAATATGGAGGCCAAAGTGTGGATATTCGGCATCTTGGGAAATATCTTCGCCGGAGTTATGAGAAATTCCGCCGGAAGATCGAGGCGGAATGTGAAGGCGAAAACGTCTCTGAGGAACTGATCGAGAAGCTGGTACAGGAACGGCTGAACGAGGAACTGAAATCCGGTGTTCAAACCATTCAGTATCAGATCAACACCCTGATGACCACCAACGGCCAGTCTCCCTTTGTGACCCTGTTTTTGTATCTCAAGGACGGGGATCCCTATATCGAGGAGAACGCCAGAATTATTGAGGAGATCCTCCGGCAGCGGCTGGAGGGAATTAAGAATGCTGCGGGCGTCTATGTGACGCCGGCATTCCCCAAGCTGGTTTATGTGCTGGATGAGAACAACTGCCTCCGGGGTGGAAAATACGATTACATTACTAAGCTGGCGGTGAAGTGCTCCGCCAAACGCATGTATCCCGACTATATCTCCGCCAAAAAGATGCGGGAAAACTATGAGGGCAACGTGTTTTCTCCCATGGGCTGCCGTTCCTTCCTGTCTCCCTGGAAGGATGAAAACGGGGAATACAAGTTTGAGGGGCGGTTCAATCAGGGCGTCGTATCCATTAACTTGCCTCAGATTGGCATTCTGGCCAAGGGCGATGAGGAAAAGTTTTGGAAGATGCTGGATGAACGGCTGGAGCTGTGTTTTGAGGCGCTGATGTGCCGTCATAACGCGCTCAAGGGGATTCGCAGCGATGTCAGCCCGGTCCATTGGCAAAACGGTGCTATTGCCCGCCTCAAAAGCGGAGAGACCATCGATCGGTTCCTTTATGGCGGCTATTCCTCCATTTCTCTGGGATATATCGGCCTGTATGAGCTGACCCTTCTCATGAAGGGCGTCAGTCAGACAGATCCGGTAGGGGAGGAGTTCGCAGTGCGGGTGATGAAGTATCTCCGGGAAACCTGTGACCGCTGGAAAAAGGAGACTAATATCGGCTTTGCCCTTTATGGAACCCCGGCGGAGTCCCTGTGCTATCGTTTTGCCCGCATCGACAAGGAGCGCTTTGGTACCATCCCCAACGTCACGGACAAGGGGTACTATACCAACTCCTATCATGTGGACGTCCGGGAGGAAATCGACGCCTTTGCGAAGTTTGACTTTGAAAGCCAGTTCCAGGCAATCTCTTCCGGCGGAGCCATCAGCTATGTGGAAATTCCCAATATGAACCACAACCTGACAGCATTGGCCGAGGTGGTTCAGTATATTTACGACCATATTCAGTACGCTGAATTTAATACCAAGAGCGATTACTGCCAGGTTTGCGGATATGATGGGGAAATCACCATCAACGATGATTACGAGTGGGAATGTCCCAACTGCGGCAATAAGGACCAGACCAAAATGAACGTTACAAGACGAACTTGTGGCTATTTGGGAGAAAACTTCTGGAACGAAGGCAAAACCAAGGAGATTAAAGCAAGGGTGATGCACCTGTGAATTATGCGACCATCAAATGGCGTGATATTGCCAATGGCCCCGGGATCCGGGTGAGCCTGTTTGTTTCCGGCTGCAGGCATCACTGTAAGGGCTGCTTTAACCCGGAGACTTGGGATTTTTCCTATGGAACTCCCTATACAGAAGAAACGCAGAAGGAGATCCTGCTGGGGATGGAAAAGGGCTATAATCATGGCTTGACCCTTCTGGGAGGAGAGCCTTTTGAGCCGGAGAATCAGCAGGACCTGCTGGCGTTAACCAACCTGGTGAAACAGCGTTTTCCGGAAAAGACCATTTGGTGTTATACCGGCTATACCCTGGAAAAAGATATTCTGGCAGGGAGGCTGGGAGATGCACAGGTTACCATGGCGTTGCTGCGGAATTTGGACGTACTGGTAGATGGGGAGTTTCACCTGGAAGAAAAGAACCCATCCCTGAGATTCCATGGATCGGAGAATCAACGGGTGATTGACGTACCCAAGACGCTGGAAGCAGGAGAAACCGTCCTCTGGGACGGTAGAGAGGAACCGTGATTATGAAATTTGTTCGTGTAAGTCCCACCGCCAAAATTCCAACCTATGGTTCCCAGGGGGCAGCCGGTGCGGATCTGTATGTAGATTCCCAGGAAGCCATTTCTATTGGGATAGGAGAGACGGCGGTGGTCCATACCGGCATTGCCGTGGCCATTCCCAAGGGCTATGTGGGACTGATCTTTGCCCGCAGCGGTCTGGCTACCAAACGAGGGCTGGCGCCTGCCAATAAGGTGGGTGTGATCGATTCTGATTATCGGGGAGAATTGCTGGTATCCTTATATAATCAGTCCGGTAAGGTCCAACGGCTGGAGCCCCAGGAACGGGTGGCTCAGCTGGTGATCGTCCCGTTTTTGCCTGTGGAATATGAGGAGGCAGAAACGCTGGATGAAACGGAACGGGGCGATGGCGGCTTTGGTTCCACCGGGAGGTTGTGACCATGAAGCTGCGAAACTCTCTGGCATTGGCAGTCTATGGGCTGCTGATCCTGTGTATTCTGATAAGCTGGAGCTCTGTGCTGATTTTGGACATCATTGCCGTGGTACCGCTGGGGCTGTGCCCTGTACTGGTGATGGCCGGTAGCATGGGGTCTCTTGTGGGCCTCCTTGGTTCAATTTTGGTAGTTCTACTGGTCTATGGCTGGATGTTTTTCAGCATCTGGGGCGTGTCCAGAAGGCGACGGTTTGGAACCGTCGGTCTTGTAATTCTCCTGACCTTGGATTTGGGGGCTAATATCGTGTTTTCTGCTGTTTCCTGGTGGTATCTGGTGGCGGTGGCCCTGGATCTGGTGCTGCTGGCCCTGGCCTATCTGCTGTACCGGAAAACTGGCTTACAGAGAAAATAAACATTGCCTGTGTCCTGTCTGAATGCCGGATTTCGCCGAATCAGACAGGACTTTTTGCGCTATTTCGGCAGCTTGCTCCTTGCATGGAATACCGGAATCTGGACATACTGGAACCAGACAAGGAGGGCGGAATATGAAAAGAATCATCCTTTCTATGGTTATGGCGGCCCTGGCGATCCTGTTTGTGCTGGAGATCAGCATGGAACAAATATTTGTGTCCAAGCGTCAGGAAACGGCGGAAACCATGGCGGATATTCAGCAAACAGCCGCGGTAGAAGAGATAGAAACACCAGAGATTTATGCCCTGTTTGGGGTGGATGCCCAGGAAGGGGAGGTAGGACGATCTGACTGCATACTTTTGCTGAGCCTGGAAGGGAATACCCTACGGATGTGCTCTCTGGCCCGGGATACCATGGTGACTATAGCCGGTACGGATACGGAAACAAAGCTGGGCCATGCCTATGCGCTGGGCGGGCCGGAAGGGGCCATGGAAACGATCAATGAAAACTTTGGACTGGATATCACCGAGTATACCGCTGTGAATTTTGATCAGCTGGAGGAAATTGTGGATCTTCTGGGGGGCGTAGAGGTGCCGCTGACCCAAGAGGAA
>CBCTLT010000067.1:0-7018 GCA_965147785.1 uncultured Oscillospiraceae bacterium | reverse complement strand
ATACCGCTGGCAATGAATAGCTTTTTGCTGCCAAACATCTTGATCAGCTTCGGTACAAACAGCAGACCAATCAGCGGCATTGCATACATTAGCTGGTTATCATATAGAACGCCAGATTGATACCGACATCACTAAATCCGAATCTGATTTTCTCCCCTAAAGAAATATGATACTTTTTCATGTTACACCCTCTTTTCCGACTCAATAGTTATAGTAGGGGAAGCTGGGGATAATTTGATTCATAGAAAAGAACTTGTTTATGCTATTAAAGTAGACGCGGAAATGGTCAATTTTCCCCGCATCATCCAGATGAACAATTTGCAGTTCCCGTTGGGTATAATGTCCTTCGTGGTTGCTCCAAAGCATTCTGCCGTGCCCATAGCTTTCTACAATGATAATGTTCGGGTCTACAGATTGGTAGAACGGAACTTCGTCAATGGTTTCCCATTCCACACAGCAGCGGAACATCCATTCTGATTGAATGTCAAATTGTTCGTTGACATAGGTTTCCGGCATATCCCTGGGAACAAAGGGGCACACCTCAATCAGATCGTGCGCATAGATCGGCTCTGGGTCATTATCGTGTCCGTTAATGGGATTGGCAAAGTTTGCAATTGCTCGAGCAACATTTTCCTCCCGGGTACAGTGTGAGATCTGACCGTCTTCCATACGGGTACAGGGCGCAGACTTTACGATCTCATCCAGGAAGTTGAAGTTTGGCAAAACAATATCAATGGCGTTGTAAAATGCCACCGGGTTTGCGTATTCCCGGAGTTCTGAGATTTGACCGTTTTTTATAATGATTCGATCAACAAATTCGCAGCGGAATATGCCGTTCTTTTTGGCCCAGTACACTTCAGCTTCCTCTTGCCGAATAACCCAGAAAAGATCCGGATCCGTCGTGGGGATAATGCACGGCTCATGCACCTGCTTGCGTGACCTTACGGTTTTGCAGAGCCAAAACCGAAAAACCACACGGAACTCGTAAGGAATCATGTACATGGGCATACCCGGAACCGCATGGGGAAATTCAATTTTTACATCCGATGCAAAGAGGTCATCAAACTCCGGTTTCCAAAACTCTGCGTTTGCAAAGCGGCGGACTACCTCATATTGTGCGGTTTTTTCCACATTTTGAACCTTTACAAACGGTACCATAAGTATTTCTCCCTTCTCAAAATTTTTCTGCAACTTCACTATAGCAAAATTTCTTGGTGTTGTGAAATACAAATAACCAATGCATAATTATTAAAAATTACAATATAACGATTCCTATTCCAGTATTTATGCAAGCATATTTCCGTCCCCTATGAAACCAAACTGGTCTCAGACGTGGCATCGCTCTTCTTTGGGTTGCAGTATGGGCAAGGTGTATCTTTTCTTCCATACTCCTATTTAGAAAACATGCCAAAATCGGGGCTGCGCATCTTCCCAACGGATCTTCCGGATGTAAATTTGACATTGATGTGGAACAAGCATATTATGAATCCAGCAGTGCAAACCATTGTAAACGAGGCAAACAATATTGTTTATAACAAAGGAAGTCATAAAAGGAAAAATTCAAACACGGCTTCAAGATAGTGCAAAAGGGACCATCGCAGATTTTCCTGCGATGGTCCCTTTATCTGTAAAGAAAACGCGCCTGCTAACGATATCCTTTATCCACAGAGAAGCCCCGGCTTCAGACTTTGCTGACGCGACTGACCACGACAAAGCTTTCCGGATCGATTTCCCGAATCATCCGTTCCAGCCGGGGCAGTCCCCGTTTGGAGACGGCGCTAAACACCTGACCAAATACCGCCAGCTTATTGCGCAGCAGCCGTTTGAGAATGTCCCGCCATTGGCCGTGTCGTTTTTCTGTAACCCCTTCGGTGAATGCGTGTTTTTTGCACATACCTGCACCTCCGCTTCCGCCTTGACGGCCAGCCCTTACTCCCGTTCTGAAACAGAGCGGCAATTTGCCGATGCCATAATCAATTTAGACATTTTCACATTGTGTCTCAAATGAACCTTTCTGCCCACAGGGCAAAGGGAGCGCGCACGCTTCATGTACAAAAACGATGCCAAAACTACAATAATATCTGTTGTGCATTTCGTTGCTTTTTTCTATCATGAAACTATGAACGTTCATAAAATCATCATCGGAAAAAGGAGCGATCTGTATGCGTGCAAACCCATTTTTTCGTCCTCTTGCCTTGGTGCTTTGTCTGATGCTGCTTCTTTCCACGCTCTCCGCCTGCGGAACTCCAACAGCGGAATCCTCTTCTGAGGCACCCGCAGAAGCAACCACCATCGACGTGGAAAGCAGCGTTTCCGAAGAACCCCCCGTGGTTTCTGATACTCCCCAGGAAAGCACAGCAGTCTCAGCAGTAGAGGCAGACTCTGCTACCGAGACCGCGACTGCCCCAGGCGCATTCTCCCTTCCCATCTGCGAGGAAACGGAGACCATCAGCTACTGGTTTGAGATGAGCCCCATGGTGGCCAGTTATCTCAACACCATGAACGATAATATTACCTACCAGCTTTTAGAAGAACTGACAAACGTCCATCTGGATTTCTGGGCAGTGACTGACGAAACAGATCAGAAATTTAATTTGATGGTAGCCTCTGGCGATTATGCCGACATCATGGTCTGGGGCAGCCGCTACTACGCCGGCGGTGCCATTAAGGCAGTGGAAGACGGCGTCTTCATGGAGCTTACGGATGTCATTGACGAATATATGCCCAATTACGCCTATCGGATTTCCGACCCGGACGTCTATGGTCAAATCGTCATGAGCGACGGCAACATTGGAGAAATCTTTACCCTAAATCGCAACCCTGTGAAACCCGGCCTGGGACCCATCGCTCGGAAGGACTGGCTGGATGATTTGGGCATCGATCCCACCAGCATTGTCACCTACGACGACTATCACGAAATGCTGACCCTGTTTAAAAACGAGAAGGGTGCCACCAGCGCTCTGTATCTGGGGCCTAATGGCGTTCCCAGCGGCAACTATCTCACCGCCGGCTACGGGATTGCAGCCTATACCGATGTAACCAGTGCAACCGGTGCCTACTACCAGGACAATGGTGTTGTGTCCTATGGCCCTATTCAGCCTGCTTTTAAGGATTATTTGACCATGATCCACACCTGGTACGACGAAGGACTGATTTCCCCTGACTATCTCAGCAACAGTGATGTTCAGGTTTCTGCCGGCGACGTCACCGACGGCAGCACAGGCCTCTGGTATCACATGAGTCAGATCATGAGCGAACACACCGCTTCTGCAATTGACGAAGGCTTTGAAAGCGTCGCCATCCAGGACGCCGTTATGGAAGAAGGCCAGCTGAATCGGCTTGGAAATTACACCGGCAGCACGGTGGAAGCCAATTCTCTCTCCATATCTGCTACCTGTGAAAACATTGAGGTCGTTGCAAAATGGGTGGACTTTGCCTTCAGCGAGGAGGGCTCCCTGATCTACAGCTACGGCGTCGAGGGCGAGACCTTTACTTACAACGAGGACGGCCAGCCTGAATTTACTGACCTTATCAGCAACAACCCCGACGGACTCGGCGCCATTGTAGCCTGCAACCTGTATGCCATTCAGACCGGCGTAGGATATCTCTATGAGGACAGATTTAACTCCACCTATCCCGTCGAGGCCCTGGAGGCCGGGGATATCTGGCTGTCCACCATTGATACAGACAATCTCATGTCCATCCCCGCAGCAGCTCAGCTCACCGCCGAGGATGCGGAGATTTATGCCCAGCAGTATTCCAATATCCTCACCTATGTGGGCGAAAATATCGCCAAATTTATCACCGGAGCCCGTTCTCTGGACGAATTTGACGACTATGTTGCCGATATCGAGGCCATGGGCATCGACACCTGTGTATCCTGCTGGCAAAACGCCGTGGACACCTATCTGGAAGCTCGATAACAGGCCGGAGGGCCCCCGGTATTCCGGGAGCCCTCAGAAATCCAATGTCTGATGCTGTTCCATAAACTCTCTGGGCGTAACGCCGATATACTTCTGAAACGCTCGGTTCATGCGCTGTGGGTTGTCATAGCCCACCGCCGCGGCAATATCTTTTAGCCGCCGGTTGGCCTGCATTTGCTTTTTTGCCTCTTCAATCCGCAAAAGATTGATTCGTTCCAATATACCATGACCAAAGTATCGTTTGTAAAGCCGGGAGGCATAGGCAGGGTTTAAGCCAAATCGATCCGCCGCCGTGGCAATATTTAGATTGGGATCGCAGTAATGCCCCTGGATGTATTCCTGCAACCTGGATAGCCACGGGGGCGGTGATGCCGAATTGCTTTTGTCATGGTAGAAGGTATCGAAGATCACATCGATCTGTTCCTCCACTTCCCGAATGGATTTTCGGTACAGGATCCGAGGGGCAGTTTCAAACGCCACAAAGGCCTCCGGTCCAGCCACCAGCCGCATGCAGTCGATAGCGCACCGGACCTTGTTCAGGAGCGCATAGAATACGGCCGTGGCGCATTGTACATTCAAATGTTCCAGTCGGAACTGGACCGCAATCATCTCATGGAGCACAGCCTGCACTTTTTGAAAATCGTTTCTGGACAGCGCCGTCCAAAACCGCCCCTCCTGCTGCTGTACGGTCCGCATATAGTCCGGGGTATAGAGTTCTGCCCCGGCAACACACAGATCCTCATAGCGAATATTTTGTGCCGTCAGCCCCAGCATCACCGCCGCTGCCATAAGTTCTCTGGCTTGGTCAAAGGTCTGGGAAATCAGTTCGGCCTCCAGGGTAGGGTGGCTGGTATACGCTCGCCAGGTAAGCCCGGAAGTACCGCAGGTATCCATAATTTCCTGTAGCACCCCGGATACCTTTTGTTCCAGGGCCTGTCGGTCCCGCCGATAGAACTCTCCGCGAATGGAAAACAGTACGGCAATTTCCGACGGCAGCATACCGCTGAGCATCCAAAGATCCTCGGAGGACAGGATTCCGCAGCAGCGCCCAATCTCGGATGCCGCCAGATGCATCAACTCGTACCGGCTGCTATTTGCCCTTCTGGCACAATCCGCCAGGTTTTCAGGCGTCAGGATCGACACATAGAAGCAGCGATCTTCCGCCGGGATATTCATCTGTTGGAACGCGGCCCAGACCTCCTCTCTGGACATACAGCTGCCAAATAGCTGCTCTGCCATAAACAGGTCGTGAGCCTTTCGACCTGCCGGATGCTCTTGCATACGCATTGGCGTCTCCCTCCATTCTCGTATATCGTTAGGAGTTGATTATGATGAACAAGATGAAATATGACGTTGCCATCATCGGTGCGGGTCCCGCTGGCTTAGCCGCCGCAGTGGAAGCCTCAGAACAGGGGCTGTCTGTGGCTGTCTTTGACAAGCGAAACAAGACCGGCGGTCTCCGCAACGGCGGCATCGGTCCCTTCGCTGTAGAAAGTAGTCTCCAGGAGCGCTCCTTTGTGGATCTCACCAAGGAGCAGGCCTTCAACTATATGATGGAATTTACCCACTGGACCACCAACGCCAGATTGGTTTCGGAATATATTAACCTTTCCGCCGACACCATTGATTGGCTGGAGCATATGGGGATCCGATTTGAATCCGTCAGCGCCTATTATAAGGGCGGGAAGCAGACCCAGCACAACTTCAATCACCGAGGAAAAAACATCGCGGAAGTGCTGACTGCACACGCCACAGCCTGTGGCACTGTGTTCCATCTGGGCACCACCGTTCAGGCCCTTACGGTCCAGAACGGTGCTGTGGTAGGCCTACAAGGCATAGACCAAAGCGGCAACGCATTTGCCGTAGAGGCCCGGGCCGTGGTGGTTGCCACCGGCGGGTTCTCCGGAAATCCGGAAATGGTCCACGACGTGGGTTATACCATTGACAAGGACATCATGTATACCTTTGATATGTCCGAAACCTGCGGTGATGGGCTAAACATGATCTGGGCTGTGGGCGGAAAAAAGGCTCCCATGATGATGGACACCTATGTGGGCCTTACCAAGGGTTACGGCGGCCCACTGGGCACCGCACCGGCACTGGCCTGCCTGCGGCAGCCCGTCAACCTGATGATCAATCAAAAGGGTCAGCGCTTTATGCGGGAGGATCTTTGCTCCAATCCCGGCTATACTGGCAACGCCGTCCATGCCCAGTATCAGGGCTGTGCGATTTCCCTATTGGACGAGAAGATGTACCAGGATTATCTGGAGGAACAGCGTCTCCACCCGTCAGGGCCTCCCACGGAAGAGGCCGATCCTAATCAACCACCTCGAGCACCAGAGCCATTCGAACGGTTCAATGGCATTCCCATGGATACCATCATCACACAAGCCAGAGCGGAAGGCTGTGTAGATTTCTTTCTGGCAGACAGCCTGGAGGAATTCGCCGCACAAGCCAATGTTCCCCTGGAGGCACTCAAGGAAACGCTGGAAGAATACAACGCGATGTGTGAAAATCGTGAGGATCCCATCTTCCATAAGGCGCCAAAGTACCTTAAGCCGATCCAGGGTCCCAAATACTACGGTGCCAGATTCTTCTGTGACACTTATGGCGGCTTGGGCGGCGTAAAAATCAACCACAAGGCCCAGGTGCTGAACGCCCAGGAGGACCCGATCCCAGGACTTTATTGTGCGGGCAACGACGCCAACACCATATACGGCAACAGCTATCCCTTCTATCTTTGCGGCAACACATCCTCCTTTGCACTCAATACCGGCAGATTGGCCGGGAAGGCCATCTGCAAGGAGTTATTGTAGCATATTATACCAGTAAAGCCCGACGTCGTCAAACAACACTCCCCTTTTCCATAGCAAATGGCCTGGTCCCCCGGGACCAGGCCATTTGTGTGTTATCTAATTGTTACCTTGCGTTATAGCGGTCCAGGCAGTTCTGATAGATCTCCGTAAGGTCGTCGATACCCATGGATTCAATGGTGTCGCAGAAGCTGTCATATTCGCTCAGCGGCACGCTGCCGGTGATAAAGCCCAGAGTCTGGGACTCCACATAGGTGGCAATATCACTATAGGCGGAGGAGA
>CBCTLT010000066.1:0-7024 GCA_965147785.1 uncultured Oscillospiraceae bacterium | reverse complement strand
TTATGGCAAAACCGCTGTGAATCTCTATACAAGGTGAAGTGCTATGAGAATTGCCATCTATCCGGGCAGTTTTGATCCGATTACCCTGGGCCATCTCAATATTATTGAGCGCGCCGCAAATATTTTTGATCGGTTGATCGTCTGTGTTGGGTATAATAGTAAAAAGAATCCCATGTTTACTGCGGAAGAGCGGGTCCAGCTGATCCGACAGGTGACGCGGAAGATGGATAATGTGGAGGTGGAAGCCTCCGATGAGCTGTTGGCGCAGTACGCCCAGAGAAAGGGTGCCTGTGTGATTGTCAAAGGGCTTCGGGCTGTTTCCGATTTTGAGTCGGAGTTTACCATGAGCCTGATTAACAAAAAGCTTAATCCGGACCTGGATACCATGTTCCTCACGGCGGAGGAGAAATTCATGTATCTCAGTTCCAGCGCGGTGAAAGAACTGGGGTATTACGACGTCGAGCTGAGTGATTTCCTGCCAGTGGAGGTCATTGATGAATTTAAAGCCAGATTACATGCAAGGAGATAGTCGTATGGAGAACAAAACCATAGATCAGCTGCTCAGCAGCATAGTCGCCTTGGTGGGCGATGCCCGTGGCTCCCTGTTCGGTCAGGACAAGTGCATGGTGGACCGGGAACAACTGCTCTACTTGGTAGACGCCCTGCAAAAACAGCTCCCTGCGGAGATCAACGAGGCCAGAACCGTCATCGAAAACTGCAATGTCCTCAGAACCAATGCCAAGAAGGACGCGGCTGAGACTCGGAAAGAGGCGGATAAGGTTCTGCGTGACGCAGAGGAGCGGGCAGCCAAGCTGATTGAGGAAACTACCATTGTGGAGTTTGCCAAAAAGCGAGAGCAGGAGATTCTGGAGCAGGCTCAGCAGCAGCGTGCTATGCTGATCGCCGGGGCGGTGAAATATGCAGACCGGATCATGGAAGAAGCCCAGCAGACTGTGACGGAAACCATGGAGGCGTTGCGTGCCGGTGTTGCTGCGCTGCAGGAGCGAGCCAAGGCAGATATGGATCAGTCTATGCAGAAGATCGCTGAGGCCAGAGCTGCCCTCAAGAACGCTGAAGCCAGCGAATAATCTGAACAATTTGACAAAGAATATTTCAAATGTTTCATACAACCTGCTGTTAAACTTAACAGCAGGTTGTTTTTTTCGCAATATTTAATAGAAAATAAAAATGCTTATGCAACATGAAGCAGGAAAACTTGCAGCATATGGGTGAAATTTGTGATTTCTGTGCTTTACATCGTTTCGGGAATGCGGTATAATAATTGTGCTACGACAAATTGTTTCGGCGGAAGAAGAGGTGCTTCCGCACGCAACAGGTTATTTGAGGTGATATTGTGATACAAAAACCGTTCAATAAGGTGCTGGCCGCGAACCGTGGCGAAATCGCGATCCGTATCTTCCGCGCCTGCTACGATTTGGGCCTTCATACGGTGGCCATGTATTCCAACGAGGACATCAACGGCCAGTTCCGCACCCATGCGGACGAGGCATATCTCATCGGCGAGAACAAAAGCCCCGTTGGCGCCTACCTGGATATCCCTGCGATCATTGACCTGGCGAAACGCCGCGGTGTGGATGCCATCCATCCCGGCTATGGCTTCCTTTCGGAAAATGCGGATTTTGCCAAGGCCTGTGAAGAGGCGGGGATCAAATTTATTGGACCACCCAGCAATATTTTGGCGCTGATGGGCGATAAGCTCAGTGCCAAGCAGATCGCTATTCAGGCCGGGGTTCCCATTATTCCCGGTTGCACCGAGCCGTTGAAAGATGGAGACGATGCCCTGGAGAAGGCCGTTTCCTTCGGATTCCCCATTATTCTCAAGGCAGCAGCCGGCGGCGGTGGCCGTGGTATGCGCCGCTGCGATACCCCCGAAGAGGTAAAGCCTGCTTTTGAACTGGTGCGCAGCGAGGCAAAGAAGGCCTTTGGCAACGACGATATTTTCATTGAGAAATTCCTGGTGGAGCCCAAGCACATTGAGGTGCAGATCCTGGCGGACGAGTACGGCAACTGCTACCATGTGGGCGAGCGTGACTGTTCCCTGCAGCGCCGCTACCAGAAGGTGGTGGAGTTCGCACCGGCCTTCTCCGTGGATGAAAAGATCCGGGAGAACATCCGCAACGACGCAGTGAAGATTGCAAAATCTGTGGGCTATGTAAACGCAGGTACCCTGGAGTTCCTGGTGGACCGGTCCGGCGCCTACTATTTCATTGAGATGAATCCTCGCATTCAGGTGGAGCATACCGTGACGGAAATGGTCACCGGTATCGACCTGGTGCGCGCTCAGATCCTCATTGCCGAGGGTTATCCTCTGTCCACCCCCGAGATCGGTCTGACCTGTCAGGAGGACGTCCAGGTTCGAGGTTATGCCATTCAGTGCCGTGTTACGACGGAGGACCCCACCAACAACTTTGCACCGGATAACGGCAAGATCACAGCCTACCGGTCCGGCGGCGGTTTTGGTGTTCGTCTGGATGGTGGTAATGCCACAACGGGTACCATCATCTCCCCTTATTACGATTCCCTGTTGGTAAAGGTGACCTGTATCGACAACACCTTCAAGGGTGCCTGCCGGAAGGCCATGCGTGCCATTGCTGAGGTGCGGGTCCGGGGCGTCAAGACCAATATTCCCTTTGTCTCCAATATTTTGAGCCATCCCACCTTCCAGGAGGGCAAGTGCCATACCAAATTCATCGACGAGACACCGGAGCTGTTTGATATTGCCGACTCCAAGGATCGCGCTACCCGGGTGCTCAAGTACATCGCCAATATTCAGGTGGCAAATCCCGATGCGGAGCGGAAGCAGTATGATACGCCCAGATTCCCCAAGGGCTCCGGCAATCCCAGACCTGGTCTGAAGCAGCTTTTGGACGAAAAGGGACCGGAAGCCGTCAGCAAGTGGGTTTTGGATCAGAAGAAACTGCTCATCACCGATACCACCATGCGGGATGCCCATCAGTCCCTGCTTTCCACCAGAATGCGTACCCGCGATATGGTCAAGGGCGCCGATGGTACGGCGGATATTTTGGCGGATTGCTTCTCTCTGGAGATGTGGGGCGGCGCTACCTTTGATGTGGCTTACCGTTTCCTGCATGAAGATCCCTGGGAGCGGCTGGATCTGCTCCGGGAAAAGATTCCTAATATTCTTTTCCAGATGCTGCTGCGTGGTTCCAACACCGTGGGCTATCAGAACTACCCCGACAACGTGGTCCGGGAGTTTGTCAAGCAGAGCGCAAAGAGTGGCATTGATGTGTTCCGTGTGTTTGACTCCCTGAACTGGATTCCCGGTATGTCCATCGCCATGGACGAGGTCCTCAAGCAGAACAAATTCTGTGAGGCCACCATCTGCTATACCGGCGATATCATGGATAAATCCCGTACCCGGTACACCCTGGATTACTATGTGAAGATGGCCAAGGAGCTGGAGCATATCGGCGCTCATGCCATTGCCATCAAGGATATGTCCGGTCTGCTTAAGCCCTACGCGGCCAAGGAACTGGTCCGGGCATTGAAGCAGGAGGTTGGCGTGCCGATCCACCTCCACACCCACGATACCACCGGCAACCAGGTAGCAACCCTGCTTATGGCTGCAGAAGCCGGCGTAGATATTGTGGATACCGCTGTGGCGTCCATGTCCAGCCTGACTTCCCAGCCTTCCATGAACGCTGTAGTGGCTGCACTGCAGGGCAACCCCAGAGATACCGGCCTCAGCATGGAGGGAATCCAGGAACTGACGGACTACTGGGCCGACGTTCGGCTCCGTTACGCCAACTTCGATCACGGCCTCAAGACCCCCGTTACCGACATCTATCGCTACGAGATCCCCGGCGGCCAGTATACCAACCTGGAGCCCCAGGTCATCTCCCTGGGCCTCGGACCCCGGTTCCTGGAGGTCAAGGAGATGTACAAGAAGGTCAACGATATGCTGGGTGACCTGGTCAAGGTTACACCTTCGTCCAAGATGGTGGGTGATCTGGCCATCTTCATGGTCCAGAACGATCTGACCCCGGAGAATATCGTGGAAAAGGCAGAACATCTGACCTTCCCGGATTCCGTGGTTTCCTACTTCAAGGGCATGATGGGACAGCCGCCCTGTGGTTTCCCGGAGGATCTGCAGCGTATCGTCCTCAAGGGCGAAACACCCATCACCTGCCGGCCCGGCGAGCTGCTGGAGCCTGTGGACTTTGAGCAGGCCAAAAAGGAGATGGAGGCCTTCTGCCCCAATCCCACCATGCGGGACGTCATTTCCTACTGCATCTATCCCAAGGTGGTGGAGGAATACTGGAAGCATTCCAAGGAGTATGGTTATCTCATGCGGATGGGCTCCCATGTGTTCTTCAACGGTCTTGCCATGGGCGAAACCAACAAGATCAACATCGAGGACGGCAAGACCCTGGTCATCAAATATCTGGGCCTGGGCGACGCCAACGACGACGGCACCAGAAACGTCATCTTCGAGCTTAACGGCAACCGCCGTGAGGTAGCGGTGCCGGATAAGAACGCCAAGGTCACCGGCAAGACCGTAGTCATGGCCGACCCGCAAGATAAGAGCCATTCCGGCGCTTCCATCCCGGGCATGGTCACAAAGGTCAATGTGAAGCCCGGAGACAAGGTAGAGGAAAACCAGGTCCTGGCGGTCATCGAGGCCATGAAGATGGAAACCTCTGTGGTGGCCAGAATGAACGGTGTGGTGGATCAGGTCCTTGTGAAAGAGGGCAGCAATGTCAAGGCAGGCGAGCTGCTGTTCACCATCAAATAAGATTTGCAACAGGAGCGCATTTCGCGCTCCTGTTTTCTTTGTGGAAACTTTCCACAGCCGTCTTGCATGTGTAGGAAAAAACCGGTATAATAGCCCCAAAGGAGTTGATTTCATTGACTGCTGAAGAGAAATACAAGGTTTGGCTGGAGCAGGTGCCCGGGGATTCCGATTTGGCCCAGGAACTGCAAGGCATTGAAAATGACTGTGAAGAGATCAGTTCCCGCTTTCACGGGGATCTGACCTTTGGAACCGCAGGCCTTCGGGGAATCATGGGGGCCGGTACGGATCGGATGAACATTTATACGGTGCGCAGAGCCGCCCGAGCCTATGGCCAGTATTTGAAGGCTGCGCCTCTGCCGGATACCTGCGCCATCGCCTACGATACCCGCAACAATTCAGAACTGTTCGCCAAGACCTGCGCGGTGGCGCTGGCGGAAGAGGGAATTCAGGTATATCTGTTCCCGGAACCGGTGCCCACACCCATGCTGTCCTTTGCGGTACGGGATCTGAAAACCGGTGGCGGCGTGGTCATGACTGCCAGCCATAATCCCGCGGCCTATAATGGAATGAAATGCTATGGCAGCGACGGTTGCCAGCAGACTGATGAGCCAGCTGCGGAGGTCTATGCCCGGATGCAGGAGTTGCCTATGCTGTCAGAGCCTGCCACGGATTACGGGACCCAGCTTGAGTTGGGGAATATCCAGCTGCTGGATCAGAGCATCTTTACGCGGTATTACGAAACGGTGCTGCGGGAGAGCCTTTGCAAAGGGCTGATTCCTGTCTCCGGCGTTAAAGTCCTGTATACGCCCCTCCATGGGACGGGTTTAAAGCCGGTGACGGCGATCCTGGACCAGCTGGGCGTGGACTACGATCTGGTGGAAAGTCAGACGACTCCCGACGGCAATTTCCCTACCTGTCCCTATCCCAATCCGGAGACAGAGGCTGCGTTTTCTGAGGCCACAGCGATCATTCAAAAGCAGAAAACTCGGTATGACCTAATTCTGGCCACGGATCCGGACTCTGACCGGATGGCTGCGGCGGTGCCCCAATATGACGGGGATGGGAAACTGCTTGCCCTTCGTCGCTTTTCCGGCAATGAACTGGGCTGCATGATGCTGGAGTTCATTCTCAACAACCGCCTGCGGCAGAACAATTTGCCAAAACATCCGAAGTGCATCAAGAGCATTGTGACCACGCCCATGGTTCGGGCTATTGGCGATCAGTACGGCTGCGAGACTGTGGATGTGCTCACCGGATTCAAGTATATCGGCAGCACCATTCTGGAGCTGGAACAGCAGGGAAGAGCGGAAGAGGCTGTCTTTGCTTTTGAGGAAAGCTGCGGCTTTCTGAAGGGTTCCTATGTCCGGGATAAGGACGCCCAGGTGGCCTGTATGCTGATCTGCGAACTGGCGGCGGCCTGCAAGCTGGAGGGCATGGATCTGGCGGAAAAGATGGACCGGCTCTACCGGCGCTATGGATATTTCCAGACCCGGGTTTTGTCGGTGGAACTGGATGGAGAGACCGGAAAGGCCCTGTGCGGCGCTTTTATTGACAAACTTCGTCAGACGCCTCCTAGGACGGTGGCGGCATTGCCGGTGAACCAAATTGCGGATTACCAGCTGGGATACGCCGTTGACTGTGATCAGGGTGTCAAGACGGAGCTCCATTTCCCCAAGTCCAATGTGCTGTCCTATCAGATAGGGGGCTGCGGACAGGTGATTTTGCGGCCTTCCGGCACCGAGCCCAAGCTCAAGCTCTATTTCTTCGCCTCTGCCGAAACGGAACAGCAGGCGGAGGCGATTCTGGACGGACTGGTGGGAGATTTCCGGCAGCAGCTGCGAGACTTTGGAATTTCCTGCTGATGGGGTTGACAACCGCCTGGGAACATGATATGATCCATTTTAATACCGAACATCGGCAATGCGGAAGAGGAGTAGAACGCTGACTCATTCAGAGAGCAGGCGGTGGGTGCAAGCCTGTATGAAATGCGTTTGAAGGTCGCTTCCAAGCCGCCTCTTTGAATGGAGTAGGAGAGGCCGGGAACTCCCGTTACAGAGGTTCGAGTGCGGCCTGTGGCCGAATTCAGGTGGTACCGCGGAATCGTTCGCCCTGAACAGTGATCTGTTCAGGGCGTCTTTTTTATTTAAGGAGATGAATGTCAATGAAAGAACTGCCTAAGATTTATGATCCCAAGCAGGTGGAGCCTGGGATTTATGAAATGTGGGAAAAGGGTGGGTATTTTCATAC
>CBCTLT010000065.1:0-7036 GCA_965147785.1 uncultured Oscillospiraceae bacterium | reverse complement strand
CAGCCACTTGGGGAAATGGCTGGACAGCAAGTCGATCTTGGTATGACCCGTATCCACAGTCACATATGCGCACGCCAAAAATACGACGGGAATATGCAGATACTGAATGATCTCGGTGGATGCGGGAATACCCTTGTGAAAGATCTTTTCACCCAGCACATTGACGAACGCGACAAACATGATAGCGATGAGGCAGATGCCAGAAATGTAAGACACATATTTTAAAATTCTTACAATTACGCTATCCACCTTGTCGTACAGTGTACGCGGTTGACTGGACAATGGTATTCCTCCTTTTCAATGTAGCGCCAATATCCCATACTATATTGGCAATCACAATTATGCGCATTTGTTACGTTTTTGTCAATATACAAAATCAACACAAAGTTCTACAATTTTTCTCCTTTCGTCAAAATTGACCTGTTTCATTTGTCTTTCTCAGAAAAACATCAAAAATGTTTGTTTGATTTGTGCTATAATAGCTCTCACCCGGGGAACGCATGATTTTTCGGGGAAAAATTCCCTTGGGAGATGTTATCCATGATTGATCATTCCCTTTCCTGCTTTTCCAATTTTCACTGTCTGGCCGGACGCTGTCCTTCCACCTGCTGTGCAGGATGGGAAGTAGATCTGGATGAACAGATTCTTTCCTATTACCGGAGGCTTTCCGGTCCATTGGGCGAGGAGATCCGAAGCCATATTCAAACTGCTGACGGCTATACTTTTTTTACCCTGCAGGAGGGACGTTGCCCCTTTCTAAATTCGGACAACCTTTGCCGGCTGATTCTCTCCCTAGGCGACAACGCCTTGTCTGTTACCTGCCGGGAACACCCCAGATTTGTAGAAGAATATGGTACACTGCGGGAAACCTGTCTGTCCATTTCCTGTCCTGAGGCGGCACGGCTGCTTTTGAAGGGGCCAGTTGCCCTGGTATGCCGGGAAACTGCCGAAGCGTCTGAAGAGGACTGGTCCTTGGATCAGGGATATCTACAGGAGCTGCTGGAATATCGGCAGATACTCTTTCATGCCGCCCAGGTCCAGCGTCCCTTGGCAGAGCGGTTGTCTTTTTTAATTGTATCCGCCAATGAGATCGGGACCTATAAAGACTCGGGTACTTTTTCGGATGGGGACAGGATCGAAACCACGGTATGCCGCACCGAGACGCCGGTGGCCTTGTCGGAACATCTACAACAAGTGCCGGCACCAGCTCTAGAGCTGGACTTACCCGGTTTTTTCCGCACCATGGAGCAAATGGAATTTACATCCGATCAACTTCCTACACTATTAAAAAGTATAAGCGCCTGCCTGGATTCCAATTTGCTGCAAGATAACTCTGAGGCCGGCACCCATCTGCTTCTTTATTTTCTCTATCGCTATGTGCTGCGGGCTGTATGGGATGGGCAGGTCCGGGAAAAGGTTTTATTTGCAGTCTACGCCACAGCGACAATTCTCTGCCTGTCCCGATCCATGCCCAGCCCAGACCCGCTCCGGCAAGCAGCGGTGCTGTTCAGCCGGGAAGTGGAACACTCTGACGAAAACCTGGATTTGCTCTATGCATTCTTGAACGGCGAACCTTAATAAATATTCATCATCTTATGTATATTTGTGTATATATGTGTATTTCGCTGAAATAACTCCGTATATTTTTCCATCCTTATGCATCTTTGCGCTTGCAAAAGCCATTTCAGTGTGATACCATACATGCACAAAGAAAATATTGGCACAGGCCATATGAACATAGGAGGCTATTATCATGGCAACCAAGGAAATCAAAAAGGTCGTTTTGGCCTATTCTGGCGGACTGGACACATCCATCATCATCCCCTGGCTGAAAGAGAACTATGGAAATCCCGAAATTATTGCCGTTTCCGGCGATGTAGGCCAGGGCACCGAGCTGGACGGCCTGGAGGAAAAAGCAATTAAGACCGGCGCTTCCAAGCTGTATGTGGCCGATCTTGTGGATGAGATGGTAGACGATGTTATCATCCCCTCCATGATGATGGGCGCCAAATATGAGGATTATCTGTTGGGCACCGCCTTTGCTCGTCCCATCATCGCCAAAAAGCTGGTGGAGATCGCCAAGGCCGAAGGCGCCGACGCCATCTGCCACGGCTGCACCGGCAAGGGCAACGATCAGGTTCGGTTTGAGCTGGCCATCAAGCGGTTTGCTCCGGAAATGACCATTATCGCCCCCTGGCGGGAATGGGACATCAAGGGTCGTGACGAAGAAATCGACTATGCCGAGGCCCATAACGTCCCCCTGAAGATCTCCCGGGAGACCAACTACAGCAAGGACAAGAACCTCTGGCATTTGAGCCATGAGGGCCTGGATCTGGAGGATCCCGCCAACGAGCCCCAGTATGACAAGCCCGGATTCCTGGAGATGGGCGTTTCCCCCGCCATGGCTCCAGACGCTGCTACATATGTCACCCTGGACTTTGAAAAGGGCTGGCCTGTGGCCATTGACGGTGAAAAGATGAAGGCCAGCGACATCATTCGGAAGCTCAACGAGCTGGGCGGTGCCAACGGCATTGGCCTTCTGGATATTGTGGAAAACCGGCTGGTGGGCATGAAGGACCGTGGCGTCTATGAAACGCCCGGCGGCACCATTCTCTACCGGGCCCACGAGGTGCTGGAGATGATTACCCTGGACAAGGACACCAAGCACATGAAGACCAAGCTGGCAGTGGACTTTGCAGATCTTATCTACAACGGCAAATGGTTCACGCCTCTGCGGGAAGCCCTGCAGGCCTTCGCGGTGGACACGCAGAAATATGTCACCGGTACAGTGAAGCTGAAGCTGTACAAGGGCAACATCATCACCTCCAGCGTCACATCCCCCTGCACGCTGTACTCCGAGGATCTGGTGACTTTTAACGAGAGCGATTATGACCAGAAGGATTCCAAGGGCTTTATCAACCTCTGGGGTCTGCCGGACACAGTGCAGGCTCTGCGGGAACAGGGCAAGCTGTAAATCTGCGTATTGCGGCAGCAGGGTTTTTACCCTGCTGCCAATGCATCCCCGCAGCGGCGGGGGATGAAAGGAGATATTATCTATGAAATTATGGGCAGGCCGGTTTCAGAAAGAAACCGATACCCTCGTAAACGACTTTAACTCCTCCAGCGCCTTCGACGTCCGGCTATACCAGCAGGATATTCAGGGCTCCAGCGCCCACGCCACCATGCTGGGAGAGCAGGGCGTAATCACCAAGGAGGAAGCTCAGGATATCATCCAGGGTCTCCAGGCCATTCTACAAGATATTGAGGATGGCAAGGTGGAGTTTTCCATGGAGAACGAGGACATCCACATGAATATCGAAGCCATCCTGACGGAACGGATTGGCCCCGATGGCAAACGTCTTCACACCGGCCGGTCCCGGAATGACCAGGTGGCCGTAGACTTCCGGCTCTACGTCAAGCAGGAGATTCCCAAAATCATCGGGATGCTGCTGGATTTGGAGAAGGTGTTGATCGCCAAAGCCGAAGCCAATACCCTGACGGTAATGCCCGGCTATACCCATCTGCAGCGGGCCCAGCCCACCACCTTCGCCCACTATATGATGGCCTACGCCAATATGCTTCGCCGGGACGTGACCCGGCTGGAGGACTGCTTGGAGCGGATGGACGAATGCCCTCTGGGTGCAGGTGCTTTGGCCACTTCCTCCTACCCCCTCAACCGGCAGCGGACCGCCGAACTGCTGGGCTTCCGGAAGCCCACAGAAAACTCCATGGATTCCGTATCCGACCGGGATTTTGCTCTGGAGTTTCTCTCCGCCTGCTCTATTTTAATGATGCATCTGAGCCGGTTCTCCGAGGAGATTATCCTCTGGTGCTCCTGGGAATTTAAGTTCGTGGAGATGGACGACGCCTACTCCACCGGTTCCTCCATCATGCCCCAGAAGAAGAACCCTGACGTGGCTGAGCTGGTCCGTGGTAAGACCGGTCGGGTCTACGGCTCCCTGATCACCCTTTTGACGGTGATGAAGGGCCTGCCGCTGGCCTACAACAAGGATATGCAGGAGGACAAGGAGCCTGTATTTGACGCCATCGACACGGTAGAACTCTGTATTCCGGTGTTTGCCGCCATGATCAAAACCATGACGGTTCTGCCGAAGAACATGCAGAAGGCGGCCTCCGGCGGCTTTATCAACGCCACGGACTGCGCCGACTACCTCACCAGAAAGGGGATGCCCTTCCGGGAGGCCTACATGATCGTAGGTCGGCTGGTGAACAATTGCCTGAAATCCGGCGATACCCTGGATACTCTGACACTGCGGGACTTCCGGGCCGTTTCCGGCTTGTTCGACGGGGATATTTACGACGCGCTGGCCCTTCGGAACTGCGTCAATGGCCGTAAAGTCATGGGTGGTCCTGCAGAAGAAGAGGTCAAACGCCAGATTGCCTATATCAAAAATTTCGTAGAAGAACACGCCTCCTCCGCTGCTCCCTACGACAAAGGAGCCGATGGGGAATGACAAAGATATTTATTGACGGCCGGGCCGGTACTACCGGCCTTCAGATTGAAGGCCGTATGGGGATGCGGGACGACATTTCCCTCATCACCCTGCCGGAAGAACTGAAAAAGGATCCTTCCGCCAGAAAGGACGCCATCAACGGTGCAGATTTCGTATTTCTGTGTCTGCCCGATGCGGCGGCAAAGGAAGCGGCAGCCATGGTGGAGAACGATCACACCCGTGTGATTGATGCCTCCACCGCCCACCGCACGGATCCGGCTTGGGCCTACGGTTTCCCGGAGTTGTCCCAGGAACACAGAAAGGCCATTGAAACGGCCCAATTCGTGGCCAATCCTGGCTGTCACGCCACCGGCTTTATCTCCCTGGTGTACCCACTGGTCCATCTGGGGATTCTTCCGCCGGACTATCCGCTGTGTGCCCACAGCCTCACCGGCTATACCGGCGGCGGCAAAAAGATGATTTTGCAGTATGAGTCTCCGGAACGGGACCCGGAATATGATTCTCCCCGGCACTACGGGCTGAATCTCTCCCACAAGCACATTCCTGAAATGATGCAGGTCTGCGGACTCAAACGGAAGCCCATTTTCTGCCCCATTGTCTGTGATTTCCCTCAAGGTATGCTGGTGACCATTCCGCTGTATTTTGATCTGCTGCCTGGTGGAGGGACCTTGGAATCCCTGCGCAGTGCCTACGGGGACTTCTATGCAGGCCAGAAAAACATCCATGTGGCCCCCGTCATGGGCGGCGACATGATCCACGAAGGCTTTCTGGGCAGCAACAATGTTGTGGGCACCAATGACCTCAATATCTTTGTCTGCGGCAACGAGACTCAGGCCATTGTGGCTGCCCAGTTTGACAACCTGGGCAAGGGCGCTTCCGGTGCAGCTGTTCAAAACCTGAACATTATGATGGGTGTAGACGAGAACCTGAGCCTGTGATACAATTCCCTTAGAATAGAGAAGGGGAGAGAGCAGAGATGGCGGAAGCTAGAAAACGCAAGGATTATTTGGATGTGGCCAAGGGAATTGCCATGCTGTGGATCATCTCGGTCCATGCCGATGGGGCACCCTATACCGGCACCGTGGGCTATGTGCTGCTGATTCCACTGTTCTTTTTGACGGCAGGCTTTCTTTGGAAGGACAAGGCCGAACCCATCTGGGGCCAGCTGAAGAAGCGCATGAAGCCTCTGCTGCGGCCCTATTTCGGCTACAATGCAGCACTGATGGTACTGTATATTCTCGATTGGGTTCCCTATTTGGGGAGCCAAGGCAGGGAAGCCCTGAAGCAGATTGCAAAGCGTATTTTTGGCGTCATCTATTCCGAAGGCGTCATTATGATGGACGATCTGACGCCTTCTTTGCACTATTTCACTTCCTACAACTATCCCCTCTGGTTTCTGACCGCCATGGTCACAGCCTCCGCCGCATTTTTGCTTTTGCTGTGGCTGCGGCGACGATTTGGCTGGAAGCTTCGGTATCTGGTGGTTCCCTGCATTCTTGTTACCATATTGCTGAACCATCTGCCGCTGCGGCTTCCCTGGAATACCAACAACTGCTTTTTGGCCGCAGCCCTCATGGCTGCTGGCTGGGGCATCCGGCAGAAGGATCTCCTGGAACGGCAGTGGAAGCATCGGTGGCTGGAACCCCTGTGTTATCTGGCGGCAGCAGCTGCTGTCCTTGCCATTGGCATCTGGAACGACGCCATGACCACCTCCATGCTCATGAGTGCCTACGGTCCCCACGGCGACTGGGGGGCTCTGATCTATTTTGTAGGCGGTATACTGGGCCCCTGTGTCCTGCTGCGGCTGTGCCGGCTCATTGAGCATTGGCGCATCTCCAAGATCTTTTTGGTGCTTGGCCAGAACACCATTCCCATTCTGGCCCTGCATCGGACCATTATTACATATTACAATCGGCTTTGGAGCTATTTCGTGGGTCCTCAGCCCCAGCTATCTACCCCGGAATGGTTTATATTCTCGAGTCCCAGACTGCTGTTGGCAGCGGCAGGCTCCATGGGCCTGATCTACCTGGGGCGGTTTTTGAAAGGAAAATATCTTGCGCTGCGGAAGGCCTCGTAACCCTGCGGCAGCGATGACAGGAGGAATTTGTTATGAAACTGATTTCCGGCGGTGTCACCGCCGCAAAAGGCTTTAAGGCTGCCGGCCTGCACGCCGGCGTCAAAGCGGGCAGCAATCCTGAGAAAAATGATTTGGCCATGATTCTCTGTGACACCGAGGCCACTGCAGCCGGTGTCTACACCATGAACCGAGTCAAGGCTGCTCCCATCTATGTAACCATGGAGCACCTGGAAAACGGCGTGGCCCGGGGCATTATCGCCAATTCCGGCAATGCCAACGCCTGCGCCCCCATGGGCCATGAAAACGCAGTAAAAATGAGTGAGGCCGCTGCTGCTGCCACGGGTTTAAAGCCCGAAGACTTCATTGTGGCTTCCACCGGCGTCATTGGCCAACCCTTGAATATCTCCGTCATTGAGCAGGCCTGCCCCACCCTGGCTTCCCTGCTGAGTCGGGACGGTTCCATGGAAGCCGCAAAGGCCATCAT
>CBCTLT010000064.1:0-7105 GCA_965147785.1 uncultured Oscillospiraceae bacterium | reverse complement strand
ACGAGAAAACTGAACCTTTTGAAACGATCAGATTTTGTGTATACTAGCAACAATAGATTTGCGCAAATCTCCTGATCCTTTCTGACAGGAGCATCTTTTATGAAATCCAGCTACCTCAACATTCGCCGTCTTACCATAGCTGCCCTGGGGGCTGCTCTGGTTTGCATCAGCACCCGTATGTTTCAGTTCCCCATTCCTCTGGGCTATGCCCATCTGGGCAACTGTGTGCTGCTGATGTTTGCCGTCTATTTTGACCCCTGGGTGGGGGCCTTTGCCGGTGGAATTGGCTCTGCGTTGGCAGACCTGATGAGCTATCCGGAATGGGCCCTTCCCACGCTGCTGATCAAGAGCCTGATGGGGCTGGTGGCTGCCACATTGGCCAAGGATCCAGGCCGGTCTGCCACACTGCGAAGCCTCCGAACGCTGCTGGCTGTGCTGTCCGCCATTCTCATGATGATCGCCGGCTACTTTGCCGCCGGAAGCTTGCTCTATGGTTCCATTGTCACCGGCGCAGCCCAGCTGCCAGGTCTGAGCATAGAAGGTCTCATCGGCATCCTTTTGTTTTATGCCATTGCCGCACCATTGGAGCGCTCAGGCCTTCTAAAACGGCTTGCCAGCCGCGCAGTCCGTTGATCTTCTCATTGGAGGTTTCCCCATGTCCCACAACAATCAGAAAAAAATTGCCGTCATCAACGATTTATCCGGCTTTGGACGGTGTTCTCTGGCGGTGGCTCTGCCTCTGATTTCCCATCTGGGAGTGCAGTGCTGCCCGCTGCCCACCGCCGTTTTTTCCAATCACACCGGCTTTTCCAGCTTCTATTATACCGACTGCACGGACCATATGGCCCCATATATGGGGGAATGGCGGAAGCTGGGACTGGAATTTGAGGGAATCCTCACTGGCTTCCTGGGTTCTGCCCGGCAGATCGATCTGGTGGAGACCTTTCTCCGGGACTTTACCACCGAACGCACCACCGTAGTCATTGATCCGGTGATGGGGGACAACGGAAAGCCCTATGCCACCTATACCCCGGAGATGTGTTCCCAAATGCGTCGGTTGGTCCGTCATGCCCATATTTTGACGCCCAATGTGACGGAGGCCTGCATTCTCACTGATACGCCCTATCGGGAAAAGTTTTCGGAACGGGAGCTGCTGGATATGGCGCAGGAGCTTTGCAAGCAGGGACCTAAACAGGTGGTAATTACAGGTGTGTCCCGGGGAGAATTTCTGGAAAATTACTGCTATGACCACAAGGCCGGACCTGCGGTACAGCGGACCCGTCGGGTGGCACCCCAGCGCTCCGGTACTGGCGATGTATTTTCCTCCATTATTGCGGCAGGTGCAGTGCAGCAGATCCCCTTTGACAAGACCGTCCGCACCGCGGCCCGCTTTATTAAAACCTGCCTCAAACGCTCCGCAGAATTGGATATTCCCACCACGGATGGCGTGTGCTTTGAGGAAGTGCTGGGAAAGCTTCATTTTTAACAGGAGTTGATTAAATATGGAAATCCTTTATCGTGTACACAACGGGCTTTATGTCAATCTCACAAACCGCTGTTCCTCCGCCTGCACCTTCTGCCTCCGGCAGACCATGGACCATGTGGGGGAGAGCAACAGTCTGTGGCTGGAACGGGAACCCACTGTCCAGGAGGTCAAGGATGAGTTTGAAAAATGGGATTTGTCCCAGTTTTCCGAGATCGTATTCTGCGGCTTTGGAGAGCCCACCTGTGCCCTGCCGGTCCTGCTGGAAGTAGCGACTTGGCTCAAAGCCAGAACATCACTTCCCATTCGGGTCAACACCAACGGCCAGGGCAGCCTCATTGCCGGTCGGGATATTTCGGGAGATTTGGCCGCCTGTGTGGACACCGTTTCCATCTCGCTGAACAACCCGGACCCGGAGCAATACCAGCAGTTGGTCCGCAGCAAATTTGGGGACAAAGCTTTCCCGGGTATGCTGGAATTTGCCAAGAGCTGCGTAGCCCGGGGCCTACACGTGGTGATGACCACAGTAGACACCACCATTTCTCACGAAGAAGAGGAACGCTGCCGGGAAATCTGTCAAGGCATTGGCGCCACCTATCGAATCCGTCCCTGGGAAGGGTAACACCCAAAAGCAGCCATTCCTATAGATGGCTGCTTTTTGTTTTCCCTACTATGTGTGGAAATTGTGTAAAATCCATGTACTTTTCTCCATTTTTGTGGTACGATAACCGTAGTATTTTCAAAGGAGGTCCTTTGATGCGAAAATCATACATATCTTTTTTATTGGTGCTTTGCTTCCTGCTATCCATGTGCAGCGGCTGCAGCGGCACCACCGGGAAACAAATTGCACAGCAGACAACCGCCCAGCCCTCTGAAGCTGCTGCAATTACTTCCACAGAAGAAGCCGGAAACAGCCAAGAAACGCTTCCATCGGAAGCCGCGCTAGAGGAAAGTATCATGGATACGCCGGCACTGGACGGGCCGGAAGATCCGGAGGAACTGGGGCAATGGCTGTGGGATCTGCAGGAGACCGCTGCAACTGAAACCTTTGCCATAGATGAAGACATCACCATGACATTTCATGTCTTGTCCGATGCAGATGATCTCACCATTTCCACATCTTCCCGTGTCAAACAGATTCAACACGAAGATGGTTCCTTGACATACCAATGTGAGTCACGCTTTGAAAATACTGTCACCACAACTTGGTATGATGACGGTGTCATGTATCTTTCAGATGAATACGGAAACTACAAAGCCCCATATGATGAAGCTTCCTTTGCAAATACCTACTTGAATGACATGATCGTTGACACAGCTTCATTGGGCAAAGACGCCTTTGGTACGTTGACCGGAGAAAAAACGGAAACCGGCTACCTGCTCAGCTATGGCGAAGTATCCTTGGATGCATGGGCGATATATTCCGACTTCATCAGCAGCACTTTTTCCTCCCTTGGTCTGGAGGGAAGCTGCCAGGACCTGAACATCACAGGCACCATGACCTTGGATCCGTCCGGAAATCTGCTGCGCCACGACTACCAGTTGTCTGCCACGCTGGATATTATGGGCACTTCAATTACTGAGGAAATTCAGGTAAACCAAGTCATCAACAACCGCAACGAAAACGTCAGCATCTCCGTCCCCACCGACGACGAAAGCTATGTGGAAATGAGCGACATCTCTATTCCTACCATCTTCTCTGATGGCTACAACACTACGCTGGCCCAGCACGCACTGACCTATCAGGACACCATGGCACTGACGGTATCCGACGGCGATACCAGTCACGTATTTCTGCAGCAGGATGATATCTCCTATATGTATGACAGCAGCTATATCCTGTCTGCCGTCTGGGACTCCAGTCTCTCTCAGGACGGAGAACGCCTCAGCTGGTTCTCTGATTCCTACAGCAACGGTGAAGGCGTCTACTCGGACGACACCGGCGACGCCCCATATACCTATGATGACGCCTCTTTTGCAGAAGATATATTTTATTTTGTGACCATCTATACGGACAGCTTTTCCTATGGAACGAACTTTGTGTCGGAAACCGACGGCGACCGCACCAAGCTGACCTATGACCTGGATCCTGCGTATGTGGAGATGCTTCTTTCTGAATATTCGGAAACCTATGGCGCCGGAATCTATTTTGAGGATGCCTCCAGCATTTCCAGCGATGGAACCATGACGGTCTGGTTCGACTCGTTTGGATTGATGGTCGAACAGACCATTCAATGCACCTCCGAACTCACCATGGAAACCGGTGTATTTACAGTGACGCTGGAAGATACCGGTACAGTCTCGGCCTTTGGCAGTGATGTAGTGCTTCCCAGCAGCTATTGATCCACAGTAAAAATAATCCCTCCGACGTAAATTCGCGTCGGAGGGATCTTTTTGTTATGCGTCTTTTTTGCTTTCTCGCTGGGCAATGGCCCGGGCAACCCGGACGCCGGAGGCTCCTGCCTGGGCAAGTCCCCGGGTAATTCCAGCGCCATCGCCAATAGCAAACATATTGGGCAGCTTTGTCTCCAGCTCTCCCGTCAGTTCCAGTCTGGAGGAGTAGAACTTAACCTCCACGCCATAGAGCAGGGTGTCGTGGTTGGCTGTACCAGGCGCGATTTTGTCCAGGGCATAGATCATCTCAATGATATTGTCCATATGCCGCTTGGGCAGCACCAGGGAAAGATCACCGGGCGTGGCACTGAGGGTGGGCTTGGTGAAGCTCTTGCCCAGCCGGTGGTCGTTGGTACGGACGCCTTTGATAAGATCGCCGAACCGCTGCACCAGCACGCCGCCACCCAGCATATTGCTCAGAGATGCAATGTGCTTGCCGTAGGCATAGGGCTGGTTGAAGGGAGAGGTAAACCGGTTGGACACCAGCAGCGCAAAGTTGGTGTTTTCGCTGCGCAGCGCCGGATCCGTATAGGAATGGCCATTGACCGTAATAAGGCCATCTACATTCTCCGAAACCACATGGCCATAGGGATTCATGCAGAAGGTCCGCACCTGATCACCGTAGAGCTTGGTACGATAGACCAGCTTGGATTCATATACCACATTGGTGATGTGCTCAAACACAGTGGCAGGCAGCTCCACCCGAACACCCAGATCCACCTGGTTGTTGATCATATGAAGGCCCAGCTCCTGGCAGCGATCAGAGAACCATTCGGCACCGCTGCGTCCAGGGGCAGCAATCAAATACCGGCAGGTGACCGTATCCTGGTCCAGTCCCAGGATATATTCTCCGTTGTCGTCCCGGGCGATGGTCCGAACCGGGGTATGGAATCGAAACTCCACATGGTCCTTCATGGATTCATAGATGCTCTGAAGAATCTTCAGGTTGTTTTCCGTTCCAAGGTGCTTGCACCGTGCCCCCAGCAGATGCAGATCATTCTGCAGCGCCTTCACCTCAATAGCCCGAGCCTCCGGGGTATTGGTAGAAAAGACCTCCGTGGTCGCGCCATGGGAAACATTGATGGAGTCCACATAGTCGATGAGATCCATAATCTCCCCGCTGTCCATGTAGTCCGTAAGCCAGCCGCCAAATTCTGTGGTAAAATTGTATTTTCCGTCAGAGAAGGCGCCAGCTCCGCCAAAGCCCGCCATGATGGCGCAGGGCTTACAGCCGATGCAGGTCTTTACCTTGCCGGCGACAATGGGACAACGACGGGAATAGATGTCCGCGCCCTGCTCCAAAATCAGAATGCTGAGATCCGGCCGCAGCTTCATCAGCTCGTAGCCTGCGAATACGCCGGCCTCTCCGGCGCCGATAATTGCGATGTCATAATGCATATAGGGTGCCTCCTTTGATGCGTCCGTAGCCTGTACAACCAGGCAAACCAATTTATTATAGCATAATTCCACAAAAAATCAAGCTCTTATATAGATCAAAATAACGGATGCCGAATCCGAGGGAAAATTCCACAGATTCGGCATCCGCCTCTTTTGCTTTCAATGGACCTCAGATCACAAAGCCGCCGCTGACATTGACGATCTCTCCGGTGATAAAGGACGCCTGTTCCGACGCCAAAAACCACATAGTTTCCGCCACATCCTCCGGCTGTCCCAGCCGTTCCAGGGGTGTGCTTTGACGAAGCTCCTCCATGGTCTCTTCGGAAAGATTCCCGGTCATTTCTGTCACAATGACTCCCGGCGCCACCGCATTGACCCGGATTCCGGAGGGCCCTAATTCCTTGGCCAGCGCCTTGGTCATGCCGATCAGCCCCGCCTTGGAGGCAGAATAGGCCACCTCACAGGAGGCTCCCACCAGCCCCCACATGGAAGCGGTATTTAAAATCACGCCACCCTGACGCTGCAGCATGGCCGGCAGCACCGCCTTGGTACACAGGAAAGGCCCCGTCACATTGACATCCATAATCCGCCGAAATGTCTTCGCCTCCATCCAGTTGATGGGGTTGTAATCTGCAATTCCAGCGTTGTTGATGAGCACATCCACCGGGGGAATTTGCGCAAAGGCTTCCAACACCTGCGCCTCCTCCGTCACATCACAACGGAGGGCTGTAGCGCCGGTTTCCGAAGCTACCTGGGCAGCCGCTTCCGCAGACTTCTCATAAAAGAAATACACCTGGTCTCCCGCTCCGGCAAACCGGCGCACAATGGCTGCGCCAATGCCCCGGGAACCGCCGGTAACCACCACCGTTCTCATTGGCCAGCCTCCTGCAGTTTGCCGTCCTCTTTCCTCTGCATTGCTTCAGATTCCTTTTCAAGCGATTCGCCACCAGGGAACTTTCCGCCGGGGAATTTGCCGCTGGGGAATTTCCCGCCCGAGAAACTGCCAAATCCGGGGAAGGTAGTTCCGGTCTGTTGGGCAGGCTCCTCCTCTACTGTAGCGCCAATGAACTGGCTGTTATACAGATCGTAATAGAACCCTCGCTTCTCCAGAAGCTGCTGGTGATTTCCCTGCTCAATAATCGTGCCGTGGTTCATCACCAGGATCAGGTCCGCATCCCGAATGGTGGAGAGTCGGTGGGCAATGACGAAGCTGGTTCTGCCCTCCATCAGCTTTTGCATGGCCTTCTGGATCAGCACCTCCGTCCGGGTATCCACAGAGGAGGTGGCCTCATCCAGAATCAGAATGCTGGGGTTGGAGAGGAAAGCCCGGGCAATGGTCATCAGCTGCTTCTGGCCCTGAGAGATATTCGTGGCGTCATCATTGATAATCGTATCATATCCGTTAGGCAACGTCTGCACAAAATGATCCACATAGGCCATTTTGGCTGCAGCAATCATTTCCTTTTCGCTGGCCTCTTTGCCATGCATGGCGTTATATCCATATGCAATGTTGTCCCGAATGGAGCCACTGAACAGCCAAACATCCTGGAGCACCATGCCGATATGGCTCCGCAGCTCCTCTCTGGGGATATTGCGGATATCCACGCCGTCGATGGCAATTCGTCCGCTGTCCACCTCGTAGAACCGCATGAGCAGATTTACCAAAGTGGTCTTGCCAGCGCCGGTGGGGCCGACTATGGCAACCTTTTCGCCAGGCCGTACCGTGATATTCAAATCCTCAATGAGCTTGGTATCCGGCTTATAGCTAAAGCACACATGCTCGAAGGATACCACCTTGGGGTCCTGCAAATGGGTCAGAGGCTCCTGATC
>CBCTLT010000063.1:0-7155 GCA_965147785.1 uncultured Oscillospiraceae bacterium | reverse complement strand
CCACCAAAACCCGCGCTGGTCTGGTGGATGATATTATCTTTGGGCGGCAGATAGAAGAAGCCGCAGAATCCTATGATTGGGTGCTTCTGGACGCTCCCGCTGGAATTGGTTTTGGCTTTGATTTGGCCACTAACTACGCCACCCGCGGAATTGTAGTCGCCACAGCAGATCCCGGATCCCTTCGGGATGCCCAGCATACCGCCACACTACTGGTGGAGCGAGGTCTGGATCCTATCCAGTTGGTGGTCAACCGGGTTACCCGGCGGTTATTGGGTTCCATACGGTCCAACGTGGACGACATGATGGACCTGGTGGGACTGCCTCTTTTGGGGCTGATCCCAGAGGATCAAGCCGTTCCCGTGGCCGCTGCCCATGGCAGTGCGCTGGTGCTGCGCAGCCGTAAGGGCGCAGCTTTGGCCTGTCTCCATATCTCCCGGCGACTGCTGGGCATGGAAGCCCCCCTGATGCACATACGATATTGACGAACCTTTGGAGTTGGAGGAAAGCACTTTGAACATTGCAATTATGGCTCAAGATAAGAAGAAGGAATTGATGATTCAGTTTTGCATCGCGTATAAAGGGATTCTGGCAAAACACAATTTGTCAGCTACCAACACCACAGGCCGTCTGGTGGCCGAAGCAACCGGCCTCCCCATCACCCTGTATCTCTCCCGGGCCCAGGGCGGTCAGCAGCAGGTGGGCGCACGCATTGCCTACAACGAGGTGGATCTCCTGCTGTTTTTCACAAACCCCACCTGCAATGACCCGGTGCAGGAGCAGAACCTGCTGCAGATCGAACGCCTGTGCGATATGCACAACGTCCCCTATGCCACCAATCTGGCCACGGCGGAAATGCTGATTCTGGGCCTTGCCAGAGGCGATCTGGATTGGCGTGAGGGCAGCGGAAAATCTGCGCCCCTATATTAAATTTACAATGAGGAAGGACGCTGGCAGTTTGCCGGCGTCCTTTTTGGAGCGTATGTCATGTATGAGGTTTATATACTATCCTGTGCCGACGGCACCCTTTACACCGGCATTGCCCGGGATGCAGAGCGAAGGCTTCAGGTTCATAACAGCGGTCGAGGCGCCAAATACACCAGGAGCCGTTTGCCGGTACTTCTGGTCTATCGGGAAACGCAGCCGGACAAATCCGCCGCTCTTCGGCGGGAAGCGGAAATCAAGCGTTTATCGAGAACTGAAAAACTTCGGCTGATTGCCGCATATCAAACGCCGCAGGTCTAAAACCTGCGGCGTTTGCATAGTTAATCATATTCTACAATGTATCCTTTTTTGCCGGAATACTCATCCACCAGATCCATAGTATCATTGTAATACCAGGTACCGCTGACAGAGAACATACAGAGGAAATATTCATCTCCACCGCTGGGTTCGCCGTCATACCATTTTTGATAATCGAAGCTCTCACCGGTAATCCAGGTGGTGCTATCCCATTCGGAGACGTCATCCACATAAGCTCCCAGCCTCAGGAACACCACATCGTTGGCCGCCGCCAGTTTGGCGCAGGCATCGAACTCTTCCTCGGAGTTGATGGTGACCAGATGGCCGCCTCTCTCTTCTGCGTCCTGCTTGGCGCCCCACCAGCTATAGTCATTGATGACCAACTCATATTTGTGCCCGTTGAGTTCAAAGGTAGTGGGAACGGGCGTTGGGGACGGAGAAGGCGACGGAGAGGGCGAGGGGGACGGGGAGGGAGAGGGCGAAGGAGACGGACTCGGTTTTGTCGAAGGCGACGGAGAGGGCGACGGTGTTGGCGTGGGCGTTGGCGTCGGGGTTGGGGTTGCAACTGCTTCTTCTCCTTCCGTTACCGTATTCTCGCTGGTAGAGGGTGACGGTGGAACAATGGTACCGCCATGAGATGGAGATGCACTGACAGTAGGCGTCTGTGAGGTCTGCGTCTCGCTGTCGCTCAAGCTGGCCAATCCCGCAATGGCAGAGGAATTGCTGGCGTCCAGACGTTCCAGCACGGTGTTATAGTATTCCCGGGCCGCTGCCAGATCACCATCCTCCTTGGCCTGGTCTCCCAGCTTTAGGTAGGCGTCCTGGGCCGCTTTTTTCAAGGTCCCATCCTGGGTGGTCTCATAGCCCTTGAGATAGGCTTCTGCTGCCTTCTGCTGTTCACCATTGGCGCTGAACGCATCCGCCAGAAGCTGATAAACCTCTGTAGTGGTGGTTCCCTCCTGGAGCATCTGTTCCAGCTGGGTAATGGCATCGTCATATTTCTGGTTGTCATAGGCTTCCTGGGCCAGGGTCATGGGATCTTCCGTATCCTCGCCCCCAACAACGCCCAGCTTAAAGGCCATGACCACACCGGCAACCACCACAGCGATCAGAAGTACCGCTGCAACGGCTGTAACGATAATCCCTTTTCTGCGACGATCATCATCCGGTCCTCCAGGTCTGCCGCCCATAGGGGGCGGTGTGCTGCCGTCATCGTCGTCAAAGTCCCAGTTCTGCTGGGCCGCCTCGGCCATGGTAGGCCCTGACTGCACACCATGATAGCCCTGCTCCTGCTGGTCCATGGAGGCTCCATCCTGGAACAGGCCGCCCCCGAACGGATCCGTCTGTGCCGGAGCGCCTGGAGCCACCGGTCTGGGCTGGTTTACGGCACCACTGCCACTGTGATCCGGTCCCACATACAAAGAGACATTGGGTGTAATCCCTTCCGTGTTTCCCTGCTGGGACTGTCCTGCAAAGGTGCCGTTTCCCGGTTGCCCGGACACAGGCGTAAATGTCATGGTGGCATCCGTCATCTGCTGGGTGGGCTGTTGCGTTTCCGGTGTGGAATAGCGTTCATACGCAACAAAATCGGAGCTTTCCGCCGTAAACGGCGAACCGCAGGTGGGGCAGAACTTTGCCGCCACCGATACGGACTGTCCACAATGCGGACAAATCTTATAAACAGAGGATGTGTCAGCCATATGCTTCCGTCCTTTCTTGCATGGATTATCCGGCTGATGCCGATTTCGGGCTTATTATAGCATAGTTTCCCGGCTTTGTGTTGGTTATCTGCGAAATTTGTCGAAAAAAGCAGGAAGTTTCTTTCCATTTAGACAGCCTTCTCGCCAAGCACAGCCGGGATTTCTTAAAAATATGTAACTTTTCCCGGGAATCAGTAGAAAATCCACGGGAAATGCGCTATACTAGGAAAACACACTGGATCATAAATTATGGAGGTTCTCCTTTATGGGTAAACGTTTTTTGGTCTCTCTGCTGCTGTTTCTTCTCATCGTCGTCGGCGTTGCAGCGGGGGCGGCTTTTATCTTTCACCAGGACTATCAGGATCTGTCTGCGCTTCAGTCAGAAGCCGCATCGACGCCCAGCGATGAGACCTTTGGCCAGACCGACGAGCCACCCCTGTAGAACCGGCTGCCTCTGGTTCTGATTTGGAATCCGATGCAACACCAACTCCGGAAGTTTCCCCAGAACCAACTGAAAACACGTCTGTCGCCTCTTCCGAGCATACCGCTCGTGCCGAGGCACTGCTGTCAGAGATGACGCTGCAAGAAAAAATCTGCCAGATGCTTTTTGTTACACCGGAAGCTCTGACCGGCTATGGCCGGGTGACTCAGAGTGGAGATGCCACACGTGCCTCCATTCAGGAATATCCGGTGGGCGGAATCATTTATTTCTCCGAAAACTTGGTTACCATGGATCAAACTACCGAAATGATCGAAAATATTCAATCCTACGCCCAGGAAGACGGTGGATTGGGTCTGTTTATCGGCGTGGACGAGGAAGGCGGCTCTGTAGCACGGCTGGCTGACAGTCTGGGCACCACAGAGTTTGAGGATATGTCCGTTTACGGCGCAGAAGGCGACACCCAGAAGGCCTATGAAATCGGTACCACACTGGCGGCTGATCTCAAATCCCTGGGCTTTAATGTGGATTTTGCCCCGGTAGCCGATGTTCTGACCAACGAGGAAAACACAGTGGTCAAGGAGCGGAGCTTCGGCTCTGACCCGGAATTGGTCTCCTCCATGGTCTCCGAGGAAGTCCGGGGCTTTGTGGAAAGCGGGATCCTCTGCGCACCCAAGCACTTCCCCGGCCATGGCAGCACCGGCGGCGATACCCACGACGGTTTTGCCGCTTCCTCCAGAACCTTAGAGGAATTGCAAAACTGCGATCTGCTTCCCTTCCAAGCTGCCATGGATGCTGGAGCACCCATGATTATGGTGGGCCACATGACTATGACGGAGATCGACAGCGAGAATCCTGCCTCTCTGTCCAACGCTGTGATCACCGGAATCCTGCGGGAACAGATGGGTTATGACGGAATCATCATTACCGACTCTTTGAGCATGAGCGCCATCACCGACCTTTACACTTCCGGAGAGGCCGCCGTCAAGGCCATCGAAGCCGGCTGCGATATGCTGCTCTGCATCTCCAATGTGTCCGGCGCCATCGACGCCGTAACCGAGGCCGTAGACACCGGCACACTCTCTGAGGCCCGCATCGACGAAAGCGTGATGCGCATTCTGACCGCAAAACTTCAATACGGGATTATTTCCTAAGCGCTTCTTTGCTGTGTACAAAGTCAGACGTTTCCGGTCCTTGCGATTGTGAATCCGAATCAAAAATATTTGTGACCCAATGGCCTGTCCTTTCCAGACATCCGCCGTTGGGTCACTTTTTTTGTTCAGAAAATCATCCGACACTTTCTTTCCAAAAACGACTTGACAACCTTTTCAAAATCGTATATGATAACTGTATTAGAACACTTAATACAGAAGTGAAAGGGGTGCCGCCATGCTGAGTATCAACTACAAGGACCCGCGGCCCATCTACGAACAGGTTCGGGACGCCTTGCGGCAGCTTATTCTCAGCGGAGCCATTAAGCCGGAGGAGAAGCTGCCATCGGTCCGGGAATTGGCCGGAACGCTGGCCATCAATCCCAACACCATCCAGCGGGCCTATCGGGAGCTGGAAGGAGACGGTCTGATTTATACGGTGGCCGGCAAAGGCGCCTTTGCCGCCTCTGACGGCAAAGCTGCCGTCAGACGTAGGGAAGAATTGACCACCGTACTGCGGCAAACGCTGCAGGAACTCAAGCTTCTCGGTATGACATGGCAGGAGCTTACGGAGGAAATACAGCGCGTCTATGGAAAAGAGGTGCGGGAATGATTGAAATTCGAAATTTACGAAAGTCCTTTGGCTCCACCCAGGCCCTGAATGACGTCAATCTGACAGTGCCCACCGGGACAGTCTATGGTCTTGTGGGGCCAAACGGCGCCGGAAAATCCACTCTGATTCAGCACATCACCGGAATTTACCGTCCGGACGCGGGAACCATCCTGGTGGATGACGTCCCCGTGTTTGACAACCCGGAAGTGAAGCGAAAGATCTTTTGCATTTATGATGACATCTATTATTATATGTATGCCACCACCCGGGATCTCAAGCACTTCTATCAAGGACTTTACCCCAACTTTGACGAAAAACGCTATGAAGCACTGCGGGAGGCTTTTCCCGAAATCAAGGATAATCAGCCCCTTCGCAGCCTGTCCAAGGGAATGCTCAAGCAAAGCGCCTTCTGGCTGGCGCTCTGCTGCCGGCCGGAGATCCTGGTGCTGGACGAGCCGGTGGACGGGTTAGATCCGGTAATGCGGCGGCAGGTATGGTCCCTGCTCATGGGAGACGTGGCAGAACACGGTACCACTGTGCTGCTGTCCTCCCACAACCTGCGGGAATTGGAAGACGTCTGCGACCATGTGGGTATTCTTCACAAGGGCAAAGTACTGCTGGAGCAGAGTCTCAGCGATCTCCAGGACAGCGTCTCCAAAATCCAAGTTCTTTTTGAAGGAGATCCCCCGGAGCAAACGGCGGAACTTGAGGTGCTCCACTGCTCCAATACCGGAAGAATGCGTACCTATATTGTCCGCGGGAACCACGAGGCGGCACTGCAGCGGTTTTCCGCATATAATCCGCTGTACCTGGAGGCCCTGCCCCTGACACTGGAGGAAATTTTTATTTACGAGTTGGGAGGTGCCAGCTATGAGGTCCAAGACATCCTGCTTTAATCCGGTGCTTTGCCGGAATTATCTCCGAAGATTTTGGCCCCTACCTGTGGCGGTGCTGCTGTCCGTCTTGCTGCTGCTTCTGCTGCCCATGGTGGGCCAGCTCCAGCCCAATGGGCTGACGGACACAGAGCATCAGATATCTCTGCTGACCCAGATCTGCAACGCCTCTACGATGATGTTCATACTGATGCTGCTGGCCTCCCTTCTGGCCGCAGCCCTTACCTTCCATCATCTCCACAGCCGCAGGGAAATCCAGTTTTATCACGCTCTGCCCCTGAAACGCCGCTGCCTGTTTCTTTCCTGCTATTTGACCGGCCTGGGGATGCTTGCGATTCCCTTTGCCGTTGGCATCGGACTCTGTCTTGTGACGGTAGTGGTCTCGGGCGTCAGCACAGCAATCCTGCCGCTGCTGGAACTGCTGGGAGCCGGCATGGCTGCACTGCTGATCTTCTATGCTCTGGCCGTGATCGCCTGCTGCGTTGCAGGGCAGACCTTTGGCGCAGTGCTTGTCTATGGCGGGCTCAATTTTGCCGTATTGGTCATCGCAGCTGGAGCCGGCAATCTGGCATCCATGTTTATGCCCGGACTCAGCTTCACCCATCGGACCGCCGAATGGCTGACGCCGGTACTCCGCCTGATTGATGCCGCTGCAATCCGGTATCCATCGGCAATCACGAATACCATGCCTCTGCCTGCCGGATTCACAGAACCGGCCGTGTTTTGGATCTACGCCGGGGTGGGTATCCTGCTGAGCATCTTGTCCGGGGTCCTTTATCAGATCCGCCGCAGTGAAATGTCCGGGGAGATGATTGCTTTCCCTGTGCTACGGCGGCTGTGCAAGCTGTTTGGCGCCTTGGTGGTAACCATCGGCGGTTCCAATGTGATTTTGGCCAGCGGGCTGTTCCAGGCCAACATTCCATTTTTCCTGATTCTTCTTTCCATCCTGGGCTTTGGCGTTATCGGCTGGTACGCTGCGGAAATGGTAATTCAAAAGACGCTGCGGGTGTTTCATCGGCGCACTGCCGCAACCTGCTGTGTGTATCTGCTGCTGTTGGCATGTGTTTCCCTGGCCGGCCATTTTGATGTTACAGGTGTAGTCCGCTATATTCCGGAGCCG
>CBCTLT010000062.1:0-7225 GCA_965147785.1 uncultured Oscillospiraceae bacterium | reverse complement strand
AAGAAAAAATATGTAGCAGTTTCTGTTACGCGTATTAGTAGACAGAAGGCGGATTTCGTCCTAAGACACCAGACGAAGCTGCTCCAACGTTTTTGCATGCTCTGCGCCAGTGGAAATTAAATAAATTCGAGTCGTATCCATGGAGGAGTGTCCCAACACATCCGCCAGCTTGGCTACATCCCGGCAGGCCTGATAAAAGGTTCGTGCAAAAAGATGCCGGAGATTATGAGGGAAAACCTTGGTAGCTTCGACTCCAGCTTCCCTACACACCCGTTTCATCTCTGCCCAGATCTGCTTGCGGGACATAGAACGTCCGCTTCTGGTGAGAAAAATCTCGCCGGAAGCGATTTTGTTTTTTTTAGCATACTTCAGCAGTTTTCGACAGAGCTTCCCGGGGATCAAAATGGTGCGAATTTTCCCCTTTAGAGAAATCTCGGTCTTCCCCTGGGTCGCCGCCTGTACCGTGATATACTGGACCTCACTGACGCGGATGCCCGTGGCACAAATGGTCTCCATCAACAGGGCCAGCTGCTTCTTTCCAAGGGACTCCGCCGTCAAAATGAGACGTTCATACTCCTGCCGGCTCAGCTCCCGACTCGCTTCCCGAAACAGCTTTCGCTGGATTTTCAGGAATTTTACTCGACACTCTCCCCATCCGAGGAAGTCAAACAGCCCATTTACTGCGGAAAGCATGGCGTTTACACTAACTGGGGCATAGTGGTTTTCCAGCAAAAAGGCTTTCCATTCCGCCGCCAGTTCCTTTGTCACAGGCCGGCCCTCCAGCCATACCGCAAAGGATCTTGTATCCCGCAGATATTTTTCAATGGTGCCGGCACTCCGCTCCTCTTCCCGTAGATGTTTGCCATATGCGATGATCTGTTCCTTGGTCAATTGATATTGTTTCATTTGAAGGAAACCTCCACTGATATAGTAATACCCGTATTATACCTTAATCGCCATCGTATTATGAAAGTCTTGATGCACGATGTCGAAAAGTATTGTTTCCCCCACAACTAATTTTCATTTTAGCCGTCTCAACGACAAACTTAATTCACCCCTAAACACAGAAAAAGCCGACTGCGCAGCAAGCACAGCCGGCTTTCACAAATAAACAGAGGAAGGCACGCCGACGGCGTGCCTTCCAGTTTGGTGGACCTTAGGGGGATCGAACCCCTGACCTCCAGATTGCGAACCTGGCGCTCTCCCAGCTGAGCTAAAGGCCCATAGAACACAAGGATTCTAAACGCAATGGTAATTATATCACGGAGAAAACTTGAAGTCAACAGTTTTGTGGGCGGAACCGGACGCTATTATCCCCGTTCCCCGCATATGGCGGCAGCCTTGTCCCAAAGGCAAGGATCTGCCGCCAATATAATTTACAGAAGCGTAATTTCGCCCAAAACCGGCACTTTCTTTTCTGTGCCGGAAATGGCAGAGACAAAACCGATAATCCAAAAGACAAACAGGACCAGGCTGATCAGCCCACCGATTATCCCCACCAGAGTGCCAATCAGCGGCAAGAAATCACAGATCCGGACAACTATACTTACTAATACGCCTGCCAGCCAAAGAACCAGCGCCTGATTTAGATGAAATCTGGACGCCTGCCGGTCTCCCAACAAAAAGGCTAAAATCAGTCCCACTGGCGTCAAATATGCCACAATATCCGTTGTTTTTTTGCTCATTTCCTTCATCTCCATTCATTGTCTTTCTTGAAGCATGTCCCGCCTTTGCGATGCATACACTGTACCCCGGAAGGCAGATCCATCTGCTTATTTTTCATTGTAATCGCTTTCTTGATTTCTGTCAAGGCGGCATGGGAGGCGCCAAATATGCACACGATTTTATGGCTGGAACGAGTTCTTTGGAGCGGCCCATTGTTTCTGGGCCTAATGGGTAGTCATCTTTTTTTCACCGTTCGGCTGCGAGGCATCCAGCGGCTGACCGGTCGGGGCATCATGCTCAGTCTTCAGGGGGACCGAGGCGCCAACGGTGTCTCCAGTTTTGGCGCTTTGGCCACCTCATTAGCTGCTGCCATCGGAACGGGCAACATCATCGGCATAGCTACAGCCGTTGCGCTGGGCGGACCAGGGGCTGTGCTTTGGTGCTGGCTGACCGGGGTGTTTGGTATGGCCACTCGCTACGCCGAATCCTATTTATCTCTGCGCTACCGGCGGCAACAGCCTGACAGAACAGCCGTGGGCGGCCCCATGTACGTGATGGAGGATCGGCTTCATATGCCCCGGCTGGCCAAATGCTTTGCGTTTCTTGGTATCGCAGCGGCTTTGGGCACCGGTTCCCTCATTCAAGCCAACGCCATTGGCAGCGCACTGCGCACCACCGCCCATGTGCCCCTTCTTTTCACAGGTGTTGCCGTGACCCTGTTGTCCGCACTGGTGATTCTCGGAGGCGTTCGATCCATCTCCTCCGTCTGTGAAAAGCTGGTACCCACCATGTCGATTTTATATCTGGCCGGTTGCTGCGGAGTTCTGTGGGTAAACAGAGCCTTATTGCCGGACACGCTGGGTTGCATTGTTACCAGCGCATTTTCCCCCAAAGCCACAGGCGGTGGATTTGTGGGCAGCTCCATTTTGTCCGCAGCCCGCTATGGCACCGCCCGGGGATTGTTTACCAACGAATCCGGCATGGGAACCGCACCAATGGCAGCTGCCGCAGGTCCCTGCAAGCATCCGGCGAAAGAGGCTCTGATCTCCATGACCGGCGTGTTTTGGGACACTGTGGTGATCTGTGCCATGACTGGGCTGGTGCTGGTTTCCTCTATTCTGCGGACACCGGAGCTCTTTTCCCAAGCTGATGTGGGATCGCTTTGTTATTTGGCTTTTTCCCTTTTACCTGGAGGCACATGGATTCTGACTATTTCCCTTGTGGTGTTTGCCTTTGCCACCATCGTAGGCTGGTGTTGGTACGGAGAGGTCTGCTGGGGCTATCTGCTGGGACGTCATAATCTTCTTTTGTATCGCATTCTCTATTTAGCCGCTGCGTTTTTAGGTGTATTTGGAGGACTGGAACTGATCTGGAGTCTGGGAAGCATTTTGGCCGGTCTGATGACACTTCCCAATCTCCTATGTCTGTGGCGATTGCGTCAGGAAGTGACCGCCAGTCTCCAGACTCTTGCCCCTGGGGAAAAGCGGTTGCTTTTTTGACGAATCCCTGTATAATGGAAGTACCAGCAGGAAAGGATGTGTTTTGATGGACAGATCTCCCTTATTTATGCTTTGCACCGCAACCCTGTGCGTCGCTCTTTTGGCCGGATGCGGCACATCCACTGGACCATCCGCAGAGGAGTCCATCCCCGAGGCAGGTTCCTGGATGGACTTCGATTTGTCTCCATCTCCTGAACACCCCAGTCCGGACACTGTACTGCCCAAGCTTGATCTGCCCCAGTCCTCCTACGAAGATGGCACCGATGTAACCGAAGAATATGAAAGTCTTTTTTTGGGAATCTGGGACAGCGAGGACGGCGCTCGTACCTATGAATTTCGGGGAAATGATAATTTGATCGTCACCGATAGTTCCGGCAACACCTATACATATACCTATTGGGTCACCGACACCGGCAAACAGGTGCATCTGTGCATTTTCCAAAACGGTCAGGAGACCGCCACCGCCTATAGCTTTACCCAAAAAGGCAATAACTTAACCCTGTATGATACGAGCACAGGAAACGCAGTGGAACTACTGATTCGCCGAGTCACAGTGCAGGAAACCACAACACCGGCGCCTACGAAAACGCCTTCCTATTCCGCCACGCCTGCGCCCACTTCCACACCGGCAGCACCATCGCCTTCTCCTTCGCCGGAACCTTCCCCAGACCCTTCTACGGAACCTTCGCCATGGCCTTCCCCGTCCCCTTCTCCTTCCATCGAACCGTCTCCCTCTCCTTCGCCGGAACCCGATCTTCCTGCCGAAGTCCAAGCTGCCGTGCCTGCCATAGAATGCGCATTGGATGTGATTCGCAGTGGCGGAAGCTTCTCCAGCTCAGACGGCAGTTCTTTCTGGAGCATTATGGCAAGATACGCCGCACGGAGCGGATATCCAACAGAGGACGGTTATGTGGTACTTACACCGGATGAAATGCTTTCCTGCGCGGCACAGGTGTTTGCCGAATTTGACACTCTGCCGGAGATTCCGGAAGGCTCCACTTTGGTAATTCATGATCTGGCAGACGAGGAAGCAGGCACGGAAGAGCAATACCGTCTGCTCCAGGGACAGCTTGGCAACATCGATATTGCAACCATGGAATATGACGGCAACGGAACCCTTTTGGTAGCCATTCGAGATGACGGCAACGCCTTTGACTATGAAGTCGTTTTGTCCGGCAGCGCCATTGTTTCTATCACCGCAAAATAAGCAGAAAAAAAAGCTGCCGGCCCGTAGGCCGACAGCTTTTTTACTATGGAATTAGTGCTGCCAATCGTAGCCGGTGAATTCAGCGGCCACTTCCAGAATCTTGGTCATGCCTTCGGTCTTGCCGTTGGGCTCAGCGGTGGCCAAAGCGGCCTCAGCCTTAGCGTCGAAGGTAGCAGCCCAGATGCGCTCGATGTCAGCATCGGACAGCTCGACCATCTTGTTGCCGGTCTTCTCCTCGATGGTAGCGCAGTCGGAAGCGATGGAGTCATCATAGATGCCGGCGGAGTACTCCTCCACCTCATCCGCCGCCTGCTGAATGGCCTGACGCTGAGCATCGGAAAGGCTGTTCCACCACTCCAGGTTCACAGTGAACATATTGCCGGCGGAATAGGTGCCGTCCAGAGCCCAGTAGGAAGCCACATCCTGCCAACCCATAGAGACCATGGGAGCCAGACCCATCTGAGTGGAGTCGATCAGACCACGCTGTAGAGCGTCGTAGGCGTCGCCAGGGCCCACGGAGGTAACCTGGAAGCCCAGCTTCTCGAAGATTGCAGCATCCATGTTGCCGAAGGACTTGGAGCCGGAAACCAGGCTGTCCAGATCGGTGAACTCATAGGTGGTGCAGAAGGCGTTGGCACCGCCCGCAATGACGTTGAGGTACTTGATGTTGTTGTCGGCAGCCTCCTGCTCAATCAGCGCAGCAGTCTCAGCGTTGTTGAACATCAGCTCGTCAAAGTAATCCAGAGCCTGCTGGGTGCCTCCGGGCGCAAAGCCGGGGAACGCCAGATAGTTCAGGGTAGCCAGGTGGGGCATATGGCCCAGAGCCGTCATGTTAACGGAACCGGAGCTAACGCCGTCCAGAGCCTCCGGATCGGAGAACAGGGTGCCGCCCCAATAAATTTTCATGGTGATGGCGCCGCCGGTGAGCTCGCTGAGGTAGTCCTGGAAGTGCTTAATGATTTGACCACCGGTCTCCGTCTCATTGTAGACGGTGCTGAAGCTGATCTCTACAGGATCACAGGTGATGGATGTGGGAGCTTCCTCCACAGTAGAAGCAGGCTCTTCCGCAGAAGTAGCAGGAGCAGTGGTCTCCTCGACGGGAGCCTCGCTCTGAGTAGCCGCCTCAGTCTCCGCAGCGGAGGTTTCCGTGGAAGCAGTGCTTTCCGTAGAAGTACCGCAGGCCGCCATGCTGACAACCATGACAGCAGCCAGCAGCAGCGCAAGCAATTTCTTGAGTTTCATTTGTATCCTCCTAAAGATGTAAATGATATGTTGACACGCATCTGCGCAGTACAACCATTGTTATAGTCCCGGAGCGCCAAGAAGCTTGGGCAGGAACAGAACGATATCGGGGAAGATGGCAATCAGAATGACCACCGCAAATTCGCATATAAAGTATGGGACAACGCCTTTGAATATCTCCGAGGGATTAACCCGCAGAGCATTGGCGGTGGCAAATACGTTCATACCAATAGGGGGCGTCAGACCGGCGATCTCACACATGAAGCACAGGCAGATCACCAGCACATAGGGGCTGTAGCCCACGGCGTTGAGCACCGGGAATACCACAGGCACCGTAATGATGATAATGGACACAATATCCATGACGCAGCCACAGAAAACATACAACAGCACCACCAGCATAAAGATGAAGAACGCAGGCGCGTTGACGCCAGCAATCATTCTAGCCAGGGTATCTGCCAGCTTGGTGGCGGAGACAAACGCGCCAAAGAGCTGGCCGGCTACGATAATGGGGAAGATACCGGCTTCCATGGTGGCAGCTTCCCAGATGCTGTGGGCGATCTGCTTGATGGGCAGACGCTTGACCAGCGCATAGATGCACACCGCAAAGGCGCCGATAGCGCCGCCAACAGTGGCGGTGAACAAACCGGCAAACGTACCGCCGATAATGATACCAAACAGGCAGAGGATCGGAATCAGCAGCCGGAGGCTCTTGAGTTTCTCCTTCATGGGGATTTTTTCTCCGGATGCAGGGGGAATGCTGCCGGGCTTGATCCGGCCAATGATACGAATGGTCACGCAGAGCAGCACCGCCGTCAGCAGGCCGGGGATTACGCCGCCCATCAGCGCGGTACCCACGCTCATGGTGATGGGAGAGATCAGGCAATACATAATGATTGCCATAGAGGGCGGAATCAGCGTGGAAAGAGCGCCGGAAGCCGCAATGCAGCCCATGGAGTAGTTCCGATCATAGCCGGAAGCTTCCAGCTCAGGCATGGCCAGCTTGCCAAAGACAATGTTGCCGGCCACAGACGAGCCGGAGCATGCGCCGAACACTGCGTTGGCTGCAACTACGGTAAAGAGCTGTCCGCCCTTGATCCGGCCCAGCCAGGCCTTCATGGCAGAAAACGCGCCGCCTGCGATTCCTGTTTCACCGGCTAACGCGCCCACCAGCATGAACATGGGCAGAACCGCATAGTTGTAGTTAGCGCCCAGTTCAAAGGGTGCTGTGGTAAATTTGGTAATCATCATGACCAAATCGCCCTTGAACAGGACAATGAAGCCGCCAAAGGCGGAGGCCAGCATGGACACGAAAACGGGGATACCGCAGAAAATCATGACCATCATAACCAAAAATGTAACGAGGCCTACGATTGATGCATAATCCATTACTGCTGCTCCTCCTTTTCCTCAGTTTGAGACGGCTTTTTCGCATATTGGCGCACGATGCTCCACAGGAAGCTGAAAGCCAACAGGAAAAAGCCAATGGAGAAGATCAGTGCAAAGGGCCATTTGGCAAAGCCCACACCGGTGGTGCTGGACTTTGCATGTGTCGCCATAAACTTGTTCATCTGTACGATGCCGCGGCAGGCCACGAAGCCGCAAATAAACG
>CBCTLT010000061.1:0-7258 GCA_965147785.1 uncultured Oscillospiraceae bacterium | reverse complement strand
TTTTTTGGTGGATTTCGCAGGGATCAACGGTTGCAATCCAAGGGGGATTGTATTCTACTTGGTATGCTTATCCGCCCTGCCAGGACTGAGCGTTTCATGTTCCCAGCGACTGGGTCTGCTGGGGTTTGTCTATACTTTGATTACAGGAAGGGAGCGCAATCCCTGATGCGCAATATACCATTTAGTCCGCCGGACATCAGCGAATTGGAGATCGAAGAGGTTTGTCAGGCCCTTCGTTCCGGGTGGATCACCACCGGTCCCCGGACCAAAAAGCTGGAACAGGAGCTGGCGGACTTTTGCCATGTAAATCGGATGGTCTGCCTCAATTCGGCCACTGCGGCGGAGGAACTGAATTTTCGCGTTCTGGGAATCGGTCCGGGAGACGAAGTCGTCGTTCCGGCCTATACCTACACGGCCTCTGCCGCTGCTGCGATCCATGTGGGCGCCACGGTCCGGATGGTGGACTGCCAGAAGGATTCCCTGGAGATGGACTACGACCAGCTGGAGGACGCTATCACCGAGAATACCAAGGCCGTTGTGCCGGTGGACTTAGGCGGCATCCTGTGCGACTATGACCGGATCTATGAAGCGGTGGAACGGAAAAAAGGGCTGTTCCATCCCGGCTCCGAAATCCAGGAGGCCCTGGGACGTGTGGCGGTGGTGGCTGACTGCGCCCATGGTCTGGGTGCCCAGGCAAAGGGCAAAGTGGCCGGAGAATTGGCGGATTTTACCTCTTTCTCCTTCCACGCTGTGAAGAATTTTACCACCGCCGAGGGCGGCGCTTCCGCCTGGAGATCCATTCCCGGGGTGGAGGATGAGGAACTCTATCATCAGTACCAGCTGCTGAGCCTCCACGGACAGTCCAAGGACGCCCTGGCCAAGACCCAGCTGGGGGCCTGGGAATACGACATTGTGGGGCCCTGGTACAAGTGCAATATGACCGACATCATGGCGGCCATTGGCTTAAAACAGCTGGAGCGGTATCCCGGTCTGCTGCTGCGCCGGGAGGAGATCATCCGCCGGTACGACGAGGCCTTCCGGCCTCTGGGGGTGGAGACCCTCCGGCATTTCGGTGAAAACCACCGGAGCTCCGGCCATCTCTACATCACCAGAATCCCCGGAATCACCGAAACCCAGAGAAATGCCATCATCGTCAAAATGGCGGAGCGGGGCGTGGCCTGCAATGTCCACTACAAGCCCTTGCCCATGATGACGGCCTACAAGAATTTGGGCTTTGATATTGGGGATTATCCCAACGCCCTGGCACACTATCAAAACGAGATCACCCTGCCCCTCCACACCAAACTCAGCGATGAGGATGTGGGCTATGTGATCGAGCAGTATGCCCAGGTCCTAAAGGAGTATTTGTAATTGAGATTATGTCCATGGGATAAGCTCCCGGAACAGATGCAGACGCCAGAGGTGCGTCCCTACTATGAGATTTTGCGGAAAAAACAGGGAAGCCTGGTACTCAAGCGCTGCTTCGATGTGGTTGCTTCCCTGATCATGATTGTTTTGCTTTCCGTAGTACTGTTGGTTCTTGCTGTTTGGATCAAGCTTGACTCAAAGGGACCTGTATTTTACCGACAGGAACGTGTTACGCAATATGGACGACATTTTAGAATCTTCAAGTTTCGCACGATGGTGACCGATGCGGACAAGCTTGGCGCCCTGGTAACAACCCAGGGCGATCCCAGAATTACACATGTGGGCGGGAAAATCCGCTCCCTCAGATTGGACGAATTGCCCCAGCTTTTTAATATCCTTACGGGAGACATGAGCTTCGTGGGAACCCGGCCGGAGGTGCCTAAATATGTGGAAGCCTACACCAACGAAATGTGGGCAACCCTGCTGCTGCCCGCCGGTGTTACCTCCCAGGCCAGCATTCGCTATAAGGACGAGGCGGAGCTTTTGGATGGAGCGCAGGATGTGGATCGGGTCTATGTGGAGAAGGTGCTGCCGGGGAAGATGAAGTATAACTTGGAGGCAATTGAGAAATTTAGCTTCTGGGGGGAAATTAAAATCATGCTTGTTACAGTATTTGCGGCCTTGGGGTTGTTGAACACCAAGCATGATGATAAAATGAGCCAATAAATGGCAGACTGTAATCTACCCGTTTGAACCATGCGTTAAAAATGAATTAAGGCTGATTTGCCAGCCTATATATGCAAATGCGAAACTCATGGAAATATAAAATATAAATTTGGAGATGAATAGTATGAGTTTGTATGAGGACCTTGTTGCGAAAAAAGAAAAGCTGGCCCTTGTGGGATTAGGATATGTCGGTATGCCCATTGCGGTTGCTTTTGCAAAAAAGATAGATGTCATCGGTTTCGATCTGAATGAGGCGAAAATCGCTTGTTATCGCAACGGCGTTGATCCCACAAAAGAAGTGGGAAATGAGGCTATCAAGGCTACCTCCGTCCACTTTACCGCAGATGAGGCGGATTTGGAGCAGGCAAAGTTCTTTATTGTGGCGGTGCCTACGCCGGTTAATCCTGACCACACCCCCGATTTGACCCCTGTGGAGGGAGCCTGCCACACCGTTGGGCGTCATCTGTCTAAGGGCAGCATCGTTGTGTTCGAGTCCACCGTCTATCCCGGGGTTACGGAGGATGTGTGTGTGCCCATACTGGAAAAGGAATCCGGGTTGGTATGTGGCAAGGACTTTAAGGTCGGCTATTCTCCTGAACGGATCAACCCCGGTGACAAGGTTCATCGCCTGGAAACCATAACGAAAATTGTCTCCGGTATGGATCAGGAGACGCTGGACATCGTGGCGAAGGTCTACGAACTGGTGGTGGATGCAGGCGTTTATCGGGCCGAGAGTATTAAGGTGGCAGAAGCCGCAAAGGTCATTGAGAACAGCCAGCGCGATATCAATATTGCGTTTATGAACGAACTGTCCATCATCTTCAACAAAATGGGGATTGACACGAAGGCAGTATTGGCCGCGGCAGGTACCAAATGGAACTTCCTCAAGTTTATGCCCGGATTGGTAGGCGGTCACTGCATCGGCGTGGACCCCTACTACTTGACCTACAAGGCGGAGGAGATGGGGTATCACAGCCAGATCATCCTGGCCGGTAGACGCATCAACGATGATATGGGGAAATATGTTGCGGAGAACATCGTCAAAAGCTTGATTAAGGTCAACAAGCATGTGAAAAATGCTCGGGTGGCGATCCTGGGATTCACGTTTAAGGAGAATTGCCCGGACACACGTAACACTCGTGTCATTGACATTGTGAAGGAACTGGCTGAGTATGGAATTACGCCTGTTATTGCCGATCCGGTGGCAGACCGGGATGAGATGGCCCGGGAGTACGGCGTGGAACTGACTCCTATGGAGGAGATCAAAAACATGGATGCCGTCGTGCTGGCTGTTGCCCATGATGCATTCACTGCCTTGACGGAGGCTGATTTTGCTGCAATGTATGCCGATTCCAGCCGTAAGGTCTTGGTGGATGTCAAGGGCCTGCTAAACCGCAGAAGCTACGAGGAAAAGGGCTACTGCTACTGGAGACTGTAATTGTTTATTGCTATGGCAGCTTGCGTGCGCGTTCTGAAGGCAAGCTGGCTGCCCGTTTTATGGAAAAGGAGCAAACAATCTAATGGGATATCGCAATCTGGTTTTTCCGAAGGATTCTTTATTTCTGGTGACCGGCGGCGCCGGTTTCATCGGATCCAATTTGTGCGAAGCAATTCTTAAAATGGGGTATCGTGTCCGCTGCCTGGATGATTTGTCCACTGGGAAGCAGGAAAATGTGGACATGTTCCGGAATGAACCCAATTATGAATTTATCCTTGGCGACATCAAGGACCTCGATGTGTGCATCAAGGCCTGTGAGGGCGTAAATTTTGTGCTGCATCAAGCAGCCTGGGGGAGTGTTCCACGCAGCATTGAGATGCCCCTGTTCTACTGCGCCAATAACATTCAGGGTACGCTCAATATGCTGGAGGCTAGCCGCATCCAGGGTGTTCAAAAATTTGTATATGCATCCAGCTCTTCTGTTTATGGCGATGAGCCGGTTTTACCCAAGCAGGAAGGGACAGAGGGCAATTTGCTTTCTCCTTATGCCGTGACCAAGCGCTGCGATGAGGAGTGGGCCAAACAGTATACCCGTCATTACGGTCTGGATACCTATGGCATGCGTTATTTTAACGTGTTTGGTCGCCGGCAGGATCCGGATGGCGCTTATGCCGCGGTGATTCCCAAGTTCCTTAAGCTGCTGATCAACGATCAGGCGCCTACCATTAACGGCGACGGTAAGCAGTCTCGCGACTTTACCTATATTGACAATGTGATCGAAGCCAATTTGAAGGCTTGCTTGGCGTCCCATGAGGCTGCCGGCCAGGCGTTTAACATCGCCTACGGCGGACGGGAATATCTGATCGACATTTACTATGGACTGACCAGGGCTTTGGGCAAGAATATCGAACCAAACTTTGGGCCTGACCGGGCTGGTGATATCAAGCATAGCAATGCGGACATTTCTAAGGCGCGGAAGCTGCTGGGATACGACCCGGAGTACAGCTTTGAGGACGGCATACAGTTGGCCATTGAATGGTATAAGAACAATCTCTAATGAAAAGGCTGCACATGGAGGAGGATAGCCGCGTGGGCAATCGACCAGTCCCCTTTGTGACAATGTTAATTGTGGTCCGCAATGAAGAAAAGTACATTCGAACTGCGATTTTGTCATTTCTCAATCAAGAATACCCCAAGGATCGTTTGGAACTGATTATCATTGACGGCAGGTCTGAGGACAATACGGTTCAGACGGCAAAGGACACTGTGGCAGAATATGTTGCCGCCAACGGCCCTGTGAAAGTACGGTATCTGGACAATCCCAAAATGAATCTGGCGGCTGGGTGGAATTTGGGAATTCAGGCCGCAGAGGGGGAATATGTTGTCCGAATCGACGCCCATGCCCAGGCGGATCCCCAGATGATTGCCAAGTGCGTAGACATCCTGTGTACCCATGAGGATGTGGCTTGTGCCGGCGGTAGGATCGTTGCACAGCCCCTGACTGACAGAGGCCGCGTGATCTCCTATGTACAATCCTCTCCCTTTGGGGTGGGCAACGCCAAATTTCGCTATGCCAATGCGTCCGGCTATGTGGATACGGTGGCCTATGGTGTCTACCGCAAGTCCATTTTTGAAAAAGCCGGGCTTTTTAATGAGGCCTTTCAAAGAAACCAGGACAACGATATGCATGGAAGAATTAAGGCCTGCGGCGGGAAGTTCTACCTGGATGCCACGATTTCCAGCTTATATCACCCCAGGGAGACCATGAAGGGCATGATGAAGCAGGGCTTTGGCAACGGGAAATGGGTCATGATTGGATATCGTAAGAGCGAGAAAAAAGAAGGCCTGTCCCTGCGGCATTTGATCCCTTTGCTATTTGTGGTGGCCAATCTGGTACTGTTGGTGGGCAGTATATTTTCTGGCTTGTTCCGCTTTTGCCTGCTGGCGATGTACATACTATATCTGGTTATGGCGATCTATTTTGGCCTACAGAAGACCCACAAGGTGGGGGAACTGCTGCGCTGGCTCCTGTGCTGTTGGCTGTTTCACGTCAGCTATGGCGCTGGCAGCTTGATCGAATTATTGAAATTTCGCGTCTAATTTTGAACAAAGGAGTTGCTTGCTTGTGAGCTTTGCGCGCACGATGGCAAAGAAATTGACATCTGCTCCCAGACTAAAGGCTGCCTTAAAAAATGCATATGCATATGCTGGAAATCTCATGAGTGACCGCAAAACAAACTTGCCGGGCCTGTGTCAAATCAGTTCAGATTCCACAGATCATAATTTTGGCTACTATGACAAATCGCCATGGAGCAAAGATGGAAAATACATGATTTATTTGCAGCCCAAGGATGCTGCCCGAAAATATGTTTCAGATGAACTGACACCCATCATCCTTTATGAATTTGCCACAAAGTCTGAGCGAATCCTTGCCAAAACCCATGTGTGGAATTCCCAGCAGGGCGCTATGCTGCAATGGCTTGGACCGGATTTTTCCAGTCGGGTGTTGTACAATGATTTTAGAGATGGAAAATATTGCAGCGTAATTTTGAATATTGCAGATTCCTCGGAACAGATCATCGACATGCCGGTGTATTCTGTGGCCCCGGATGGAATCACCGCTGCCAGCTTGGATTTCTCCAGACTCAATACCTTTGGCAAGGGGTACGGATACTGTAACCTGATGGATGAAACCAGAAACCAAATGATGCCGGATCTTCCGTGTATCTGGACACTGAACCTGAAAAATAATACGGTGCAGGCCTTGCCTTTTACCTATCGGGAGTTAAGCCAAGTGGGGCACCAGGATAGCATGGATCATGGCTATCATAAGATCAATCATATTATGATTAACCCTGCCGGAACCCGCATGATGTTTATCCACAGATGGATTGTGAACGGCGTCAAGCATCACCGGTTGATGACCTGCAACATGGATGGTTCGGAGTTGTATGTGCTTCTCGATCATGGGATGGTATCCCATAACAACTGGAAGGATAACGAAACCATTGTGTCCTTTTGCTATTCCAGAGAATATGGGGATGCCTATCATATCCTGCACGACAGAACCCAGAACCGGGAAGCTATCTGTACCGACGTTCTCAAGGTGGACGGGCATCCTTCCTTTTCTCCTGACGGTGCCTATATGATTACGGACTGCTACCCGGATTTTAAGCGCAAGCAGACGTTGTATCTTGTTCGGGTGTCGGACTGGCAAGTAAGAAAAGTGGGGGATATTTACGCAAATATCCGCTACCGAAACGACACACGCTGTGATCTCCACCCAAGGTGGAACTACAATTCCACTGAAGTCTGCATTGATGGCGCCTGCGGGAAATTCCGACAGGTTTTTACGGTTCCGGTGGACCGGTTTTGAAATTAGAAATACGGAAAGAAGGGAACAATCTATGTCAGACTTGGTATCCGTCATTGTGCCAATTTATAATGTAGAGCCTTATCTCAGGCGTTGCCTGGACTCGCTGGCTGCGCAGACATATCAAAATCTCGAAATTATTATGGTGGATGACTGCTCCACCGATCACGGCCCACAGATTGCCCAGGAATATGCGGATCAAGATCCAGAACGGTTTATTTTGATCCGACGGGAAAAAAATGGCGGGTTATCGGCGGCGCGCAATACCGGCATGGATGCGGCCACGGGCGCATGGCTGGCCTTCGTAGACAGCGACGACTGGGTTACCGAGGACTATATTTCCTCTATGTATG
>CBCTLT010000060.1:0-7333 GCA_965147785.1 uncultured Oscillospiraceae bacterium | reverse complement strand
CCTGTTCAATGAGCTGTTTTTCTTCCATAGAATCACCTCAGATTTTGCTGGGCGTCTCGAATGAGTCTGCGGATCTCTTCCAAAGTGGAGACCTGAGCGAACTGCTTCTTATAGTATCCTGCATGGGGAACACCGTGGAGATACCAGCATAGATGCTTTCTGGCCTCCAGACAGGCAATGTGTTCGCCTTTATCTGAAGCGGCCAGTTCAATCTGCGCCATGGCTGTGTCCATCCGTCGGGAGAGGGGAGGAAGAGGCCAGGCTTCCTTGCCATCTAGCAGTGTCCGGGCCTGTCGGAACAAAAATGGATTGCCAAAGGCGGCACGACCGATCATCACATGGTCAGCCCCGGTATAGTTGAGAATTTTGACAGCGTCCTCCGGCTGCGCCACATCGCCATTGGCTGCCACGGGAATATGCACGGCCTGCTTTACTGCTCGAATAATATCCCAGTCAGCCCGACCCGAATACATCTGTACCTTGGTCCTACCGTGAATTGCAATAGCTGATGCCCCGGCCTGCTCCACCAGATGAGCCAGTTCCACACAGTTCACCTTGCCTTTGTCCCAGCCTTTGCGCATTTTTACAGTGACAGGCACAGGGACAGCCTCCACCACGGCCTGTACGATTTCTGCGGCCAGGGAGGGATTGAGCATCAGTCCCGCACCATCACCGGTATTGGCTACCTTGGGCATGGGACAGCCCATGTTGATGTCTACAAAATCACATCCGCTAATCTCAAGGGCCAATTGAGCTCCTTTGGCCATAAAAGCGGGATCGTTTCCGAATATCTGAAGTCCGCAGATACTGCCCTCGTTCTTTCGCAGCAGCTGCCGGGTCTTTTTGTCTCCATAGCAAAGCGCTCTGGAAGAAACCATCTCTGTAACGGTAACATCAGCCCCGTATTGTGCTGCCACGGTGCGATATGCCCAGTCCGTCACGCCAGCCATAGGAGCTAAAATCAGTTTTGCGGCCTGCTTTTCCATATACAGCGCCTCCTTTTTCCGGCCTATCATATCACATCCTGCAAAAAAATGCTACTAAGCATAGTATGCCCCAATACATACCTATGTGGAAATAGGCTGGTTTTCAAATTTGGAGCAGGGAGAAACTTTCGACTCTGTCTGCAGATGCAGGCGGAAAAACGCAATCATTTCCATGAGCCACGGTGCAGTGTTTGTACGACGCCACCCCAGAAGCAGCTGATAGCCGTCGGTGGCTCCACAGATCGGAACCTGAACGCATCCCTGGCCAAATTCCACCGCTGCATGCTCCGGCAAAACAGTGATTCCGTCTCCAGCTTTGATCTGCATAATGATGGATTGAACATCCTGTATGGCTTCGGATCGGTGCTGTGGTTCCGCGGAAAATGGATTTTCACCCAAAAGTTCCGGTGAATCGGCCAATTCTGCCCTGGTAAGAAATTTTCGATGGGAAAATGGATGGTTTTGTGGAACCAGTGCACAAAAGCGTCCCTGCTCCACCACCAGAGAATCAAAGTCCGTGTCTTGGGGCCAGGAATAGGAAAAAATGACCCCAAGATCAGCTTCTCCTTTGCGAAGTTTTTCTACCACGGTCCGCTGATCCATTTGCTCCATCACCAGTTCAACTTGGGGGTGGGACTGACGAAAATCGCGAAGCAACGCATAAAACCGCGGCATATATGCACCAATACTGACTAGCTGCAGACGGGATCGAGGTCGAAACCGAGTTACGCTGTCCTTCATCCGAACCGCCTGCTGGAGCATATCTTTGCCCTGACGCAGAATCAGTTCTCCGGCAGGCGTGCACTGCAGCTGACGTTTGCCGCGAACTAAAAGCGGAGTCCCCAACTCCCGTTCCAGGGCGGAAACGCCTCGGCTGACAGAGGAATGGCTGACATACAGCTGCTCCGCAGCGGAAGAAAAACTGCCGCTTTCCGCGCTGACCACAAAATATTGAAGCTGTTCCAAGGTCATTTGCTTCACGCTCCTCACATTTATGACGCCGTTGAATCTATAGTATCACGATGGGCGTGTGGTCGCAAGTCTTCTGTGCGTTTTGCGCACAATGAAATTGCATTTTTCCCGTTTTACATTGTATTCCGCCTGCGATATGATGAAAAAGAAGAAAGGTAGCTGGTCCCATGGAATTGCTATGGGACTGGCCATACAGCACAAGCAGGAGGTAGATACATATGAAAAAACTCTATCCCGACGCCATGCTGGAACGTCTGGAATGGCGGCGAGACATTCGCAACCTGATGGGCCGTATTTCCGCAGACTATTCCGTCCGTGAGGAAGGCAGCATCTATGGACGCTATTGGAGCCACAGGGACGACATATGCCTTGGGGTCAACGAAGGTTGGTATGTGGGAACGGAGGCCGTGGCAGGGTATTACAAAGCCCTGGATGAGGAAATCATTCTGGCTTCCAAATGTGTTCAGAAGGATTTCCCGGAAAAACTGGCTGGCTTGTCGGATGCAGAACTCAAAGGAGTGGGGGCCATGAGCTATATTCCCGTGGATTCCCATGTGATCGAGATTGCCGATGACGGAGAAACCGCCAAGGGGATTTTCAATATCCGAGGCTCCTACAACAAAGTGACTGTGTCCGGACCTATTGCGTACTGGATCTTTGGATGGGCAGCAGTGGACTTTGTTCGGGAAGCGGATGGCTGGAAAATTTGGCACATGCAGTGGCTGCAAAACGTCAATGCCCAGTGTGGTACGCCCTTTGGCGTGGAGCCGGAGCAGTTTCCTGCTATAGAGGCCTATGCCGATATGGCGTCCTTCCGGATGCCGGAGCCCACGGTGAAGACTTGCTTGATGGAAAACTACTACACAGATCGTCCCTTCACCAAATCCCCGAAGGTACCGGAGCCCTACGAGACTTTTTCCGATACCTTCAGCTACGGCATGTGAGAGGAGGATGCACCATGTATAAAGAGCACAAAAAGACCTATACCGACGACGAGTACATTGTTCGGATGTGGGAAAAGGAGTATTTGCAGGATTTGGCGGCAAGATTTATGTATGCCTGGTCCAACGGAGAGCGGAGAGAGGCTCTGGACAAATACTGGGTACAGAAAACCCATAATCAGCGTGACGCCTCCTTTGGCGTAAACAACGGATTTTATGTGGGAATGGATGAAGTGGTTCGGCACTTTGTTGCGCAGTATGAGGAGGAATGCAAAGCAGATCTGAAGGCGTTTCAGGAGGCGCGACCGGAGAAAGGTTATACAGGAGCGGACTTGGGTCTTGGTAAAACCCTGCTTCACGACTGCACCACGCCGCTGCTCTATATTGCCGATGATGGACAGACGGCGCGCTATCTCTGCTACGACGTGGGGATGGAGGCCACCGGCAAGCCGGATGGTACCTCCAAGTCCTATTTTGAAGTCGGACTCTGCTTTATTGAGTTTATCAAGGAAGGAGAGGCATGGAAGATTTGGCATCTCATCTGGCAGCACGACTTCTCCATTGAAGCCGGAAAAGCCTATTCCGACCTGCCTCGGATCCTGCCCCCAGAGGAAGAAGCGGTATTTACCCGTCATCACGGTGACCCCACAAAGCCCTATGACGTCTATGACGATACCTTCGGCTGGGAGTATATCTACTGGGATATGCCCGCTCCCTATAAGACCTACGAAGAAGAAGAGGGCTATGGTCCCCGTGGTAAGGTAGGCAAAAAATACTACGATCGTATCGTCTGAGGAAGGAGCAAGCGCGCATGAATACCAATCTTACAAGAGAAGAAAGAATCCGGAATGTGGCTGCCGGTCAGATGGTGGAAGAACTCAAAGGCCGTCATGCTTATCTCCATGGCGTCAATTTCGGCCGGGAGGAATACGGCGTATTCTGGCTCCGGTCCACAGACACCACCTGGGGCCATGGATGGGGCAGACTGGTGGGCTATGATGAGATGTTCAAGGCCCACTGCGGCAAGGACGCCGATGATATGTTTGGCACATCCCGATTTGCCGGTTGGTTTGGCCATGAACTGGACGGCCATGACCGTCGCTCCACCTATTGGGGCGCCAGTCATGTGCTGGCATCACCGGTCATCGAGGTGGCGGACGATGGCCTGTCCGCCAGAAGCTGGTATCTGACGCCCGGCACCATGATGAACCGGTTTGGACGGGACGGTCAGCATCGCAGCGGCGGGTGGCTTTGGGAGCGTTATGGCTCCGACTTCGTCTATTCCGAAGGTAAGTGGTGGTGGGCACATGAGCAGGTTTGCCCGGATATTGCAGGCAGCTTGGACAAGGAAAACTGGGCCCGGACCATGTACGAACGCTGCAAGAGCGGACGGATTGGACCACCGCAGAGCGCACCAAAAAATGAAGATCATGGCCCCCAACGGTCCGACAAGGAAACCAAGCACAGAGAATGGAGTATGTGGCAAACAGTTCAGCACACAGTGGATCCACCCAAGCCCTATGCCCATATGGATGATGACAACTCCTATTCGGTGGGCTACAACAAGTTTGATACCATCCTGCCGCAGAACAGAGCCTATGGCGGCGATGTGATCGACGACTAATTTGGTTTCAAAGAAATGCCGTCGCAGTGATTTCTGCGGCGGCATTCTCTTTACGTTTTCAGATAAAGAAAAAAATGTCCCCCGTTCACCGTGGTGAACAGGGGACATCGTCTGTTATTCCTCAGGTTCCGTCACATCGACATAGAGAGTTCCAACTGTAGGAGTTTCTTCCGAAGTTTCCGGTGCTTCCTCTGCAGTTTCCGTCGATTCGGCAGCCGCATCTTCTGGAACTTCTGTCAGATCCACTTCAATCACGGGCTCGGCGTCCGCATCAGCAGATTCCTCTTCCTGTGCTTCTGTACGGAGCTTTTCCAGTTCCTCGTTGAGCCGGGCAATTTGTGTCTTGGCGTCAAAAACCTTATCACACCACGGCTGGTAATCCTGCATCAGGGCGTCCGTCTGTGCTTCATAGTCCCGATAAAATAGACGGCCCAGTTCTGTATAGGCTTTCTTCATTTTATCCTCTTCCGAAGCGATTGCCAGCTTAACACGCCCCATGGATGCCAGGGTTTTTGCCTTTTTTGCGGCACTCTGCGCCACGATTCCGGCTGCATCGGCGACAGTTCCGGCGTGGTATTTGAACTTATCAAAAAAAGACATACAATCCATCCTTTCTGCCAAATCCTTTATGTTGATTTTATGCTTTTTGGGGACAATTGTCAACCTAAAGTGCGCGAAACGCATCGAGAAAAGGAGCGCAGGCGGGGGCGGCAGGGGGGATATGGGGTTAAAACAGGCCTGTGATGACCCCGTTTTCGTCGATGTCAATTTTTTCTGCAGCCGGTACTTTGGGTAATCCAGGCATGGTCATAATATCACCGGTGAGCACCACAATAAATCCAGCACCGGCGGAGATACGCACCTTGGATACGGTGACAGTAAAGTTTTCAGGACGTCCCAGCTTTGTGGGATCGTCGGACAGGGAGTACTGGGTTTTTGCAACACAGATAGGAAGATTACCGAAGCCCAGTTCTTCCAGTTTGGCAATGGCATCCGTCGCGGCTTTTGTATAGACCACGGTGCTGCCCCCGTAGATCCGCTTGACGATGGTTTCGATTTTCTCAGCAATGGGGCGGTCCAGTTCATAGGAGAAATGGAAGTCGTGGGGCTGATCGCAGAGGCGAAGAACCTCCTGGGCCAACTCACGGCCGCCTTCACCGCCCTTGCCCCAGACTTCACTGAGGGCCACGTTGACGCCATAGGCGGCGCACTTTTCGCGGATCAGATCCAGCTCCGCGTCGGTATCCTGGACAAAGCGGTTGATGGCCACCACTGCGGGCAGGCCATAGACCTGGGTAATGTTTTCTACATGCTTAAGCAGGTTGGGCAGGCCCCGCTCCAGTGCCTCGAGGTTTTCCTGACCAAGTTCTGTTTTGGGAACGCCGCCGTTGTATTTTAGGGCCTTGACAGTTGCCACGATCACTACAGCGGAAGGCTCCATGCCGGCATAGCGGCACTTAATGTCCAGGAACTTTTCGGCGCCCAGATCCGCACCAAATCCGGCCTCCGTTACCACATAATCTGCCAGCTTTAGAGCGGTATCCGTGGCGGAGATGGAGTTACAGCCGTGGGCGATGTTGGCAAAGGGACCGCCGTGTACAATAGCTGGGTTATGCTCCAGCGTTTGCACCAGGTTGGGCTTGATGGCGTCCTTCAGCAGTACGGTCATGGCGCCCTCTGCTTTCAGGTCATGGGCTGTCACAGGTTCTCCTTTACGATTATACCCAATAATGATACGGGCAATACGCTGCTTGAGATCCATCAGATCGCTGGCAAGACACAGAATTGCCATAATCTCAGAGGCGACGGTAATGTCAAAACCGTCCTCCCGAGGAACGCCTTGCATACGGCCGCCCAGACCGCATACGATGTTCCGAAGCTGCCGGTCGTTCATGTCCACGCAGCGTTTCCAAGTGATGTTTTTTACGTCGATATCCAAGGCGTTGCCCTGCTGAATGTGGTTATCGATCATGGCAGCCAACAGGTTATTTGCCGCACCGATGGCGTGAAAGTCGCCGGTAAAATGGAGGTTAATGTCCTCCATAGGTACTACCTGGGCATATCCACCTCCTGCAGCACCGCCCTTGACACCGAATACAGGGCCCAAGGAAGGCTCGCGCAGACAAAGCAGCGTGGATTTCCCTAACAGGTTCAGGGCATCCGCAAGACCAACGCTGGTGGTCGTCTTTCCTTCACCGGCAGGGGTAGGGTTGATAGCTGTGACGAGAATCAGCTTGCCCTTCCGAGGGGCGTCTTTTAATGAGGCCAGATCCAGCTTCGCTTTGTATTTTCCATAGTACTCCAAGAGTTCCTCGTCAATACCTGCGCGACTGGCCACGTCCTTGATGGGAAGCAGTGTTGTGCTCTGTGCAATTTCAATATCAGTTTTCATCCTACACACTCCTAATTCAAATTTGGAATCTGTGCCGGGATAGGCGAAAAAAAGTGCCAACTGCCCGGACAAACTGCCCAGACGGTCGGCATTCCAAGGACCATACTCCATGTGGTTTCTCCACTTCCGTCAGTTGTATGGCCAAGTTTAGGATAGCATTTTCAAATACTTTTGTCAATACCTGAATTGCTGATGATTAATAAGAATTGATTTAAAATGAAACACAGCCAGAACAAAGAAGCAGGACCTTGGCTAAAAAACAAAGTCCTGCTTGGCGGAGAGAGAGGGATTCGAACCCTCGAGACGCTATTAACGCCTACACGATTTCCAATCGTGCGCCTTCGACCAACTCAGCCATCTCTCCATGGTGAGTGCTCTATCCTTGCTCGCCCATCAGCCGAGCAGCAGAGATTATTAT